>JAJISJ010000017.1 GCA_022848765.1 Thermoplasmatota archaeon | reverse complement strand
ATTTGGATTCAGGTAGAAAGATAAAAATATAAATATTATTATTTAGTTTAATTGATTAAATATTTATATGAAATGTTATGTTAAAATGTCATTTTTGTAATAATATCAGAAATATTTTATATATTTTAATTTCAAGAAATATCTAATATGAAAATTATTAATTTATCAAATAAGGATGGATTTTATTTTTTTACATTTTTTTTATATATATCATGTATTGTAATAATAAATATATAATAAATATTCATTTTTTACAAAGCAATTTAATGTTTATTAAATAAATGTAAAAGAGTAACTTTATTATTATATTATGAATTACACTAAAACCGGTAAATAAATTGAAACAGAATAAAATATATTATATTCATGGTTATTTATCTAGTACTCAATCAAGAAAAGGTGAATTGTTAAAAGAAAAGCTGAATGTTATACCAATAAAATATCGAGATTGTGAACCAGAGAACTTAGAAATATCTGACTGTTTAAAAAATATTTACGATACAATAAAAAATGATGAAGAAGTGATTCTTATAGGTTCTTCATTTGGAGGATATCTCTCTGCAAGAGTTTCAAAAATATCTCAAAATATTAAAAAACTGATATTATTGAATCCTTCAATTATTCCCCCCAATATTGATATTAATAAGATTAAAAATATGCCTATAAGAATCTTAAAAGAAATGAAGGAAAATAATTTATTTAATAGTAAACTAGAAAGTACAATTTATATAATTTTGGGTTCCGAGGATAAAGTTGTTCCAAATTCTTGGAGTATAGAATTCGCGGAAACCCAGGATGCTAAAATATTATTTTTAAATGATGACCATAGTTTTTCAAAAAATCTTGATAAAATACCAAATATTATTAATCAGATTATAAACCAAAAAAATTAATTTAAGTACTCTATTACGGATTTGATATTAAAATGCATGATATATGGATTGAAAAATATAGGCCAAAAATTCTTAATGATATTGTTGGTCAAGAAGATATTATTGAACGATTGAAAGCTTATGCAAAAATAAGAAATGTTCCTCATCTTATTTTTTCAGGGCCTGCAGGTACTGGTAAAACTTCCAGCGCATTAGCTTTATCCCGAGAACTATTCGGTGAGACTTGGAAACAGAATTTTATTGAATTAAATGCAAGTGATGAGAGAGGAATTAATATAATAAGAGGGAAAATCAAAAACTTTGCAAGAACAGCACCAATGGGGCAGAATCAATTTAAAATAATATTCTTAGATGAAGCAGATTCACTTACAATAGATGCTCAGGCTGCTTTGAGAAGAACAATAGAAAAATATTCTCATATATGTAGATTTATGTTATCAGTTAATTACTCTTCAAAACTTATTGAACCAATTCAATCAAGATGTACTGTTTTTAGATTTGGGCCAATTAAACCAGATGCAATTCAAAAATATCTAAGAAAAATTGCAAAGGAAGAAAAACTTGAAATTACACCGGATGGTCTAGAAACCTTGATTTTTGTTTCAAAAGGTGATCTTAGAAAAGCTATAAATGTTTTACAAGTAGGAGCATCAATTAGTAACAAAATTACAGCTGAATTATTATATGAAACAAGTTCAACTGCAAAACCAGAAGATGTAAAATTACTAATTGATTCTGCGTTATCAGGTAATTTTATGATAGCTAGAAATCAACTATATGATCTTTTATTAAAATATGGTATGAGTGGGGAAGATTTAATAAAACAAATTCATCAAGCCATTTTTGATTTAACAATATCAGATGAAAGTAAAGTAAAACTAATCGAAAAAACTGGTGAAACTGAATTTAGATTAGTAGAAGGATGTAATGATCATATTCAATTAGAAGCTTTAATGGCACAGTTTGCTTTGGCAGGGGAGAACTTAAGATAGATTTTTAATAAAATCGTTAACAATTTTTTCTAATTCCCTAGATGTGAGTTCCCCTACACCATAAGTAACTCGAAGTATTTTTTTATTAGTTTTTATTATTCGATTTAAGTCAATTGGAGTTCCACTAACAACAATATCGCATTCTGAGTTATTTATCGTTTTCTCAAGTTCATCTATTTGTTTCTTACCATAACCCATTGCAGGTAATACATTTGTAAGATGATTGTATTTATCAAAAGTTTCTTTTATAGAACCAACTGCATACTTTCTTGGATCTATTATCTCTTTTGCATTGTTATCATTAGCAGCAACTGTTCCCGCTCCATATTTCATATTACCATGAGTTACGGTGGGCCCATCTTCAATTACTAAAACCCTTTTTCCTGAAATCAATTCAGAATTCTCAACAATTACGGATGATATTCCATCAATAATTTTTGAATTAGGGTTTATTTTTTTTACATTATTTCGAACAATTTCTATATTTTCTTTATTTGCAGTATTAACTTTATTTATGATTATAATATCAGCTGTTATTGTATTAACCTCACCTGGATAATATGATATTTCATGACCAGGTCGATGAGGATCTGTTATAGTAATCAAAAGATTGGGTTTATAAAATGAAAAATCATTATTTCCACCATCCCATATTATTATTTCTGCTTCTTTTTCAGCTTCGAGTAGTATTTTTTCATAGTCAACACCTGCAAAAACCACTCCTTTCATGTCAATGTATGGTTCATATTCTTCTCTTTCCTCAATAGTACAATTGTATTTATCTAAATCTTCATATGTAGCAAAGCGTTGACATATCTGAGTTGTTAAATCCATATCATATGGCATTGGATGTCTTATTGAAGCAACCTTTAAACCTTTTTTACGTAGTATTTCAAATATTTTTCTTGATATTTGTGATTTACCACAACCTGTTCTAACAGCACACACCGCAATTAAAGGTTTTTTTGATTTTATCATAGTATTTTTCGGTCCAAGTAATGTAAAATCCGCTCCGGCAGCATTTACAATCGCTGATTTTTCCATTACATATGAATATGGTAAATCACTATATGCAAAAATAACCTCATCAATGTCATATTCTTTAATTAAACGTGTTAAATCATTTTCAGGATATATTGGGATCCCATCTGGATATAAATCACCCGATAATTCATAAGGATATTTTCTTCCAGCTATATCAGGTATTTGAGTAGCTGTAAAGGCCACAACTTGATATTGCTTATTATTTCTGAAATATACATTAAAATTATGAAAATCTCTACCCGCTGCTCCCATTATTATTATTTTTTTTCTATTTGACATTGATAATAACCCCAGTTTGTTTGGCGTATATATTTTTTGTTTATAGACCTTTCTAGATAAGATTTTATTTATCATTGTTAAAAATTTTTAAGATATTTAAATTTCAAATTTTGGTTATTTAATTTATTTAGCATTAATATTTTATATTTTTTCCAAAAGAAAGATAATAAGTAATAAATAGATTAACTTAATTATAATCATATATTGATAAAAATTGGAGAAAAATGAGAAATATAATAATATTAATATTTATAGCACTTCTCATAATTAGTAATTATTCAATAGCATCTGAAATCAATATTAATGATGAAGTGAAAATTATTCTAATTGATTCGATATCATTTTCAAATATAACATTCAAAGAAAAAAATGATTATCTATCTGTTGAATTAGATGAAACTACATCAAAATTAATAGAACCTGGAAAACCAATTTTACCAATAATAACAAAATATTTTTCATTTCCTTTAGAAACAAAAATTCATGATGTAAATATTTCTTATGATATAAGGAATATAATTTTAAATAAAAAAATACAGATTTCTTCGTCACCATTTTGCAATTCAAAAATATCACCAAAATTTGATATTAATAGCTATTTTAAATATAATATTCTAGAAAATTCCAATATATATCCCGATAAACCTTATTATATCTCTAAGGGTGCTGGACTTTATAATAATGAAAATATGCTATTTTTAAAGATAAGGTTCAACCCACAATATAATCAGATAAAAAATGTAATTTTAATACCAGATAATATCAAAATTGAGATAAAATATTCAAAATCAATTAAAAAATCTATAAATTCCGATAATTATGATATGGTAATTATTTCTCCTAATGAATATTCTCAATCATTACAGTTATTAATTGAACATAAAAATAATATTGGAACCAATACTATTCTAAAAACCACTGAAGAAATATTTGAAGAATTTGAAGGTAGAGATGAAGTTGAAAAAATAAAATATTTCATTAAATATTCAATAGAAAATTGGAATATTAAATATGTTTTACTCGTTGGCGGTGCTGAGAAGATTCCACCTAGGTATACTCATATATTTTATGAAGATTTTGATTTATATCATATACCAGGTGAATGGATATTCCCCTCTGATTTATATTATGCAGATATCTACAATTTTAATGGAACTTTTTCAAACTGGGATACAAATAATAATAATATTTTCGCTGAATATAATTGGAATGGAAAAAATGACGAAATAGATCTATATCCTGATGTAAATATTGGAAGACTTGCTTGTATAGATACAAATGAAGTTGAAATATGTGTTAATAAGATACTTACTTATGAACAACAAAAAGCCTATTCACAAAACTGGTTTAATAATATAACCTATATTGGTGGTGATTCATTAGCTGGAGATAACGATGAAATTGATGAAGGGGAATATGTACATCAAAAAGTAATTGAAATTTTCGAAGGATATAATCCAATAAAGATATGGGCATCTAATAATAATTTATTAGATGTAGAAAATATAAATGCTGCATTAAATAATGGCTCTGGTTTTGTATTTTTTAATGGGCATGGGAACTTAGATTTATGGGGTACTCATCCTCATGGAAATAATAATAGATGGATACCAACCGGTTTTTTTAAAAATTCACATATTGATTCTCTAAATAATAAAAATAAACTTCCAATAATTATATCAGATGCTTGTTATCATTGTACTTATAATGTAAAAAGTGATTGTTTTGGATGGAAATTTTTAACGAATCCAAATGGTGGATCTATTGCCTTTTTAGGTGGAACAGATGTTGATCTATCATATCCGGGTATTGATATTATTACAAAAGGAATTGAAAAATTATGTTTAGAATTATCTAAACATTATATGAATGGAACAAGAACCTTTGGAGAATTATGGGCAAAATCGTTAACATCTTATATGTTATCTGCTCCAATGGATGAAATTGATATAATTACAATTGAGGAATCACAACCTTTTGGAGATCCTTCTTTAATAATAGCTAGTGAATCCCGACCTCCAATTAAACCCGAAAAGCCTAATGGTACAATGAATGGGCAAATTAATACTGAATATACTTATTCAACAATATCATTTGATCCAGAAGATGACAATATTTATTATTTATTTGACTGGGGTGATGGATCAAATTTCATTTGGATAGGGCCATATGACTCAGGAGACACAGTAAAAACAAATTATGCATGGACAGAAAAAGGAAGTTATAATATAAGAGTTAAAGCAAAAGATGATAATGGTATACAAAGTGGATGGTCAGATCCATTACCAATTAATATGCCATACGATAAAAAAATAGATATTTTAGATATTTTTCTGAACTTTATAAATCAGATTTTCAATAATATCTAATACTATTCTCAGGTCTAAAATTAAAAAATATAAACATCAATTTTTTATTATATTTAAAATATTTATTAATCTAATTTTTTAACTACTTCTTCTGCTACATCTAAACTAGAGTTATTACCACCAAGATCATATGTTTTTACTTTCCCTTCTTTAATAACTATTGATACGGCTTTTTCAATTTTTTCAGCAATTTTTGTTTCGCCAAGCCAATCTAGCATTAATTTTAGTGATAAAATCATAGCAGTTGGATTAACTTTGAATTGTCCAGCATATTTCGGTGCAGAACCATGAGTTGGTTCGAAAACTGCAAAGTTGTCTCCAATATTTCCGCTAGCGGCAAAACCAAGACCCCCGATAAGTTGAGCAGATAAATCGGATATAATATCTCCAAACATATTAGAAGAGACAAGCACGTCATAGTCTTGAGGATTTTTTACCAGCCACATGCACATAGCATCAATATTTGTTTCCCAAAATTCAATATTTGGATATTCTTCTGAAATTTTTCTTGCCTCCTTAGTCATCATACCACTAGTCTCCCTTATTACATTAGGTTTTTCAACAAGGGTAACACTTTTTCTGTCATGTTCTTTAGCATATTCAAATGCTTGACGAATAATTCTATTACAACCTGCTTTAGTGAAAATCCTTGTGGATATTGCCATTTCATCAAGGGGAACAGTTTCAAATTTCTTCATTTTATTATGGCTCATAAGAGCATTAAAAATATGATCAGGAACTGGATGAAACTCAACTCCTGAATATAATCCTTGAGTATTTTCCCTGAAAACCACTAGGTCAATATCATCACGATAATTCAAAGGATTGCCTTCATAAGCTTTACATGGTCTCATATTTGTATGCAAATCAAATATTTGTCTTAATCTAACAATAGGACTTGAATAAATAAATCCTTTGTTTTTAAGCTCGGGGGAGATTTCTTTTTGCGCTTCAATATTTGGCTTTGATGTAATTGCACCAAATAGTCCACAATCTGATTCTTTTAACAAATCTATAGTTCTTTGAGGTAGAGGATCTCCTTCTTTTTTCCAAAATTCCCAGCCTATATCACCAGGGATATACTCAGCATCAAAATCAATTGAATCTAAAACGATTTTTGCAGCATCCATTACATCGTTTCCGACTCCATCTCCTGGTAACCATGCAATATGATATTTTGACATGATTCTGGAGTAATTATGATGGAGTTTTTATAGTTTATTACGATTTTATTTTCTTAGTTCTCCAAGTGAGGTTATTCTCTCTGCGAAAGCATTATGCTTATGGATTGATTCTTCACTTTCACTTTTTACTATTACCAAAACTTCGTTTGGTAAATTTGAATATTTTTTTAAAATTAATCTTAAAATGTCTCTAACAACATCTTCAACAAATTTTGGATTTTTATGAGCATTAATAACAATTTTCGCCTCTTCGTTTCGTTTTAAAATTCCATATGTAGGGGTACTAAAAGATTTTTCTGTAATATCAATGAGATCATTAGCATCAACAGATTTATCTTCAGAAGGTACTTCTATCATTAATGTTGTAATATTTCGTTGATTATGTGTTGGTGGAACTACATTTTCTTTATAACCACCAATTTTTCTGATAACTTCTTTTGCACATGGGCATGTTGTCATACCAATTACTTTGACACCAATTAATTTCTTTGTTTCCCCTTTTTTATTTGCTTTCGCTTCAGCTACGAGTTTATAAGGTTCTAAACCTTTTTTTCCAGAAGGATGTGTTCTTTCTAGAAAATAATCTGCTTCAGCTCTTATTTCAGAATATGTTGCATAATCATGTTTATTCAGTAAAAGTTTTGCTGTCTCCGCACAAAATGATTCAAGATCTGGAACGGGTTTTGTAATGTTCATATCAATGATTTCCGAAACAAGTTCAAGATTTCGTGACATATGACTTCCCTTTTGTGATGCTGGAAGATCGACGAAAAGATCCATTTTAACCACAAGAGATATTGATTTTTTCTCAGGTCTTTTTATATTTATAAGTTTTTTAACTCCAGTTACACCAACCCTTGTTAATTTAAAATTTGAAAATGAGGGCTTAGATTGAATATCTGGTAAATCTATAGATTTAATTATTAATCACCCGAGTCTATTCAAGATATATATGGTATATTAAATTTAGTATTGTACTCAATTTTGCAAAAAGTAAATTAAGACTCTTTATATTCAGTGAAATAAATATGCCGCTGTGGCTTAGAGGTATAGCGATTCCTTGGTAAGGAATAGGTCGTGGGTTCAATTCCCATCAGCGGCTTATTCTAGAAATATAAATAAAACAGATATGTTAAATATTGAAAATAATCATCTAATAAAAAATTTCTCAAATTTAGATTTCGGTAAAAAATTAATAATTTTAATTAATAAAATCATAACAATTACTGTAAAAATTATTCTACCAATTAAAATTCCAGAAAGTGCAGCACCAATTGTAATCATCAATAGTGTATCTTCAATAATACTATGAGTTAAACCCATCATGGATAGTGATAAAAACATATCTTTTTTACTTAAAACTCCTTTTTTTGATTCATTTATAATAAGACCACCACCATATGATATCCCTAATGTAGTTCCAATTATCGAAACAGGTGCTGCTTCTTTACTCATCCCTAAAATTTCTAAACCGGGTTCTAAAAATCCATTTAATTTATTTATAAAACCAGATTTTTCTAATAATCTGATAAGGAGTAAAAGAATAAATATTATAAAAAAAATCATAAAATAAGTTCTCAATTCTCTAAATCCCCATCCAATTATTGAGTTATCTGATTTACCTGAGATTAATAAAACATTTATACTGCTTCGATATAAATTAAAAAAATTAAAAATATAATTTAATATCCACCCCAAGATAAAAGCCCCAAAAAATCTTAATAAAAACATAAACCATAATCTCGCTCCAGCTTTTTGTGCAATTCGTAATTCAATAGGAAAAGCATGAGCTATAAGAATAATAACACTTAGAACAGTTACTTGAGAAACAGTATAACTATTTTCAATAGATAATGAAATAAAAACTAATAATGAGCCATATATATTAGTAGCTAAAGCTGTTGCCCAGACAAGTCCAAATTCTCCAGGTAAACCTACAAATCCCATAATAGGTGAAAGTAAATCAGCGATAGTCTTAATTAACCCAAATTCTACTAAAATCTTTACAATGATACTAATTGGGATCATTATTTTTAGAAGTATAAGCCAAGTATTTAACGCTCTTTTAAATACATCTGCAAATTCTAATAATATTTTACTCATAGTTTAATTCCTTTTTGTAAAGATACTTTCATTGATCAATTTCTTCCTTTTTTGAAATGTAGTAGATACCAACTAATAATAAAATAATTCCAAAAATTTGTATTATGGTCAATTGTTCTCCCAAAATTAAAAACCCTAAAATCGCAGCAAAAAATGGAGCTGAAAGTTCAAGACCAGAAACCTGTGCTGCCTTTATTCTCTTTAAACCAAAATAATATGATATAGTTCCAATAGCTACAATAATACCAATTAATATTTGAAAGATATTCAATTCAATCATAGTCCATGTAATACTAAAATAAAAAATAAAAAATATTGACGCTAATAAAAATCTATAAAAGGTTATTATTCCAGCATTTAAATGTTTTAAATATTTTCTCATTACTATAGCTGTTGTTGCCCATCCAATAGTTGAAATAAGAACTAATAAATCTCCAAAGGTACCAAGTCTTAGTGATATTATATTATCTATAGATGTTGTAGTAACTAAAAATCCAGAAATTATCATAAAAAAAATTCCTATGATGTCATATTTTGTGATTTTATCACTTTTCAAAATTATATATCCAATGATTATAATAAAAATTGGCTGCATATGTCCAATTAGTACTGCGTTAATTACTGGTATCTTAATTAATGCGTAAAAATATAATAAATCCGCAATAAGTGTACCAATTATTGCAATATAAAATAAACTTGATATATCCTTTTTTCTAACAACTATATTTGATTTACCTGTAAGTAATATAAATATAAGAGCGATTAAAGTAATAACAATTGCTCTTACAGCGGATGTCTGAATGAAATCAGGATTTAATTGATAAGCTAATTTAGCGAAAACCGGTTCAATTGCCCACATTAAACTGGCAAATATTATTGCTATAACTCCAATACTCTTCGTATTCATAAATTCCTTGAATATTAAAAAAATTTATATTTATTTATGAAAATTTCTAATTAATCCCCTTTTTAGATGTTCATTATTTTACTATTCACAAAATAACTAAATTTATAATCAGTCATTTCACCCTTTTTTTTATTTGGAATTGGCATTAATCTAGCGGATAAAGGTTTATCTAGCTTATTTGATAAGGTTGCTATATCAAGAAGAAGAGAATATATTGTTTTATCGGAAACATCCCCGGGTAATGGTATTGTATCAAGTCCAGTTCCACAAACAGTGGAATAAATAAGTAAATTAGTTATATTGAAAATCCCCTCATTATTTCTCTCTGAGAGGCCATAATCTTCTAAAACCGGTAACATAAGTCCACAATATCCGCATTTTTTTATTTTTAGATTTTTTATAGTTTCGGTAATTATTTGTGCAATTGAAAGAGTACCGGGATATCCAAATTTATCAATTTCAAGTTTTTCAAATGCATATGCTAAACTTTCTTTAGGGTTCACAGATGGACTTATTGAAGGATCAATGCCTCCATATATTATTTTCTCTTTTTTACTAATTGTTTTACATAAACTTTCAATTTTCTTAAATTCTCTTGTTAAAATTTTATTTAAATAATAGCTAGCCGTCTCAATTTTTCTTGATGCAGAAAAAGCCTTATACACTAAATCACTATTTTCTAAACCTATTGAAAATGATTGAGAATTACCATTATGGAAAGATGAAGGATAAAAAGGACATCCAGGTTTTACATTAAACAAAGCTGCAAAACGAAGATTTGCAAAACCATCATAATTAATCTTAGATAACCTTTTAATTAATTTAGCTGTTTTTTTAATACCATCATGATTAATTTTATTACCATTTGATAAATGTGAAGTACAAAAACCGATTGAAGTGTTTTTAATAATATCATAAATAAATGAAATATTTTCATTATTATATGTTGGCCCTATGTTGAAATAATCTATATTGAATTTTTTTGAATATATTTCAAAATTTCTAACTAAATCAATAATCTGATTTTTTGATTTAAAGTAATTATCCCAAGGTTGAGTAGAAGCTCTTATAGTCTGAACTATATAATTATTATTTTCAAATTCTTTTCTTATTTTATTTAAAAAAATACCAATTTTTTCAAAATCTTGTTCTTCCGATTTACTTTTATAATTGAAACCTGCAGTAATTGTTCTAATTTTCATATTCGAATTTATAATATAATTTTATTATAAAAAAATAATTCCTTTTTGCATATGTTTATTTATTAATCCTTTTATAGTTCCTGAGGTGCCAAGGGTAATTATTTCAATATCCTTTGATGATATTTTTTTTATTGATTTTAATAGTTGTATAGTCTTTTCCTTATTCATATTATTGCATCTAATTATGCCTCTACAACCATCAAACCTAATTAAATAAATGCCCATTTCGCTTAAATTTTGATTAAAAAGATTAAAACTATTTTGTTTAATTTCATATATTAAATTATTTTTTGATAAAATAAATTTACCCTTCGGCTTTTGAACATAGAAACCAATGTATCTTCTTCTAAATTTTTTATTTAATATATGTTACACCTCAATAATTAAAAAAATTATTCTGATTCTATTCGAGGTGCAAGTAAATATTTTACATGTCCTTTTTTATCTGCAATATCAAATTCAAGTTTTATTGGATTGTCATTTCCAAGATGGATTGTAACATTATCTTCTCCTTTTACTGGTTTGATCATATTGCTAAAATAATCAATTGAAAAAAGGCTTTTATAATTGTTATCAGATTTTAATTCCACTAACAAATCCTTAGGTAGTTTTAGATTTACAGTATCAGTATCACCTTCTGCAAATAATTCAAAATTATCTTTATTTACTTTTATGGCAAGATGATCTGAAACTGCTTCAGAAGCTTTGACACCTCGATTAATTTCAGATGCTTTTATAATAGCTTTTGCTGGAAGATTTAAATTAGGCATTTTTGGATCGGGCATACCTGCAGTATCAATTAAAGACATTTTTCTAACTAAATTTCCAATTGTAACAATTAATCTATTGGCTGTTTCATCATAATCAAGTGATATTACATCTCCAGCTGTTGACAGTCTCATTATCCCAGATAACTTATCCATGTCAATACCAAGTTCTATATCATCAGCTTTATATTCTTCAAAGGCTTTATTATTAATATTCAAATCAATCATGGCCACATGTGCAGGATCAACTGCTCTTAAAGAAATACCTTTTGAATTAATATTTAATTTTACTTCATTTACTAATGGAGATGTTACATCAATTATTCCTTTAAGTACCTCAGATTTTACCTTCGCTTTAAACATATGCCATTTCCTCCCCAATTAATATATTATAAGGCAATTTTAAAAAGATGAAATGTGATAAGTGTTTATAATAATGACGGTATTTCAGATTAAAATATTATAGTTTTTTTTTAATCCTCCCGCCATTTATAACTGCATTTTGTGCAAGTATAAAATCTACTTTCAGGTTCATCACTACCTCTCATTTGCCTCATTATCCAAAAAGCTTCATTATTTTCACATTTTGGACATTTGACATGGGTCTTAGGAAGTACATTATTATCATGATTCTCTATTATAGTAACATCCCTCTCTTTTTGCATAGTTTTTACAACATTTCTACCTGATTTTTTCTTTTGAAAATCACATTTTCTACAAATAAAATTTTCATCTTCAGGATACATAAGTGATTTACATTTTGGACAAAACATATTATGATATCTCCCTTATATAATCTTTAATTACTTTTTTATGATCGAAGGCTAAATTATCTGGTAAATTATTTAAATTAAAAAAATTTACATCAGTGGCATCATCTCCACTTTCTAATTTTCCTTTAATGATTCTTAATTCATATATGATTGAAACTGTATGGCCTCTTGGATCCCTTTTTGGATCAGAATATACTCCAATCAAATTAATTATTTCTGTAAATAATCCAGTTTCCTCAAAAATTTCTCTAATAACGGCATCCTCTGTTTTTTCATTATATTCAAGATATCCTCCAGGTAATGCCCATGAATTTTTAAATGGAATATTCCTCCTTCTTATTAATAGTATCTCATTACCTTTTTTAATGATGCCATCTACTGTAATTTTAGGAATTTTATAAATCATAATTTTTATGAAATGATATTAATATTATTTAACTTTTAACAATTACATTTAATGTAAATATTCAAATTGATGAATTTAATTAAAATTTATTCATTATTTCCCAAAAAGATGGTAATTCTTTTTGTAATTCCGATTTCCACATTATAAATGTTGATTCATCAATCTCTCTATTAATCTTATCTTTATTCAAATTTTGAACATTATTACTCATATGCATCCCATCATTTTTTATCACTATGTTTCCCCTCCAATTTAGAGTATATTAAAAATGTAAAATTAGTTTATTTATGTTTTTAGTAGGTAGTTATGTAGATAAATATGTAGATATCAAAATATTAAATCAACTAATATTTCAATTAGATTAGTAAAATAAAAAAATGAGAACTATATTACCGTTTCATTGATTTAAAAATAGGGCTCGTGGTCTAGTGGTTATGACGTCGCCTTGACATGGCGGAGGTCGAGAGTTCAAATCTCTCCGAGCCCACTATTTTAATTTTCATTGAAAAGTTATTATTAAAATAAGTGTTTTTTCGCTTATTAATATATGCATAAAATCTATGTTATGATAAATCTTATAAATAAGAAGCATATACGCTATCAAAATTAAAAACAAGTATATATGGAAAAACCTATATAGCCTATTAAAATTGAGGTTGATAGGAGGTAATATATTATGGCAGATAAACCACATATGAATTTAGTAATCATTGGTCATGTCGATCATGGAAAATCCACTTTAGTAGGTAGAATTTTACTAGAAACTGGTCAGTTTCCTCAACACATGCTCGACAAATATAAAGAAGAAGCAAAAGCAAAGGGTAAAGAAAGTTTTGCTCTTGCATGGATATTTGATAACTTAAAAGAGGAAAGAGAGCGAGGAGTTACAATTGATGTAGCTCATAAAAAATTTGATACTGATAAATATTATTTTACTATTATTGATGCACCAGGTCACAGAGATTTTGTTAAAAATATGATAACAGGGACCTCGCAAGCTGATGCTGCAATTCTTGTTGTAGCAGCACCTGAGGGGGTAATGGCTCAGACAAAAGAACATATGTTTCTTGCAAGAACTCTTGGTGTTAAGCAAATGATTATTGCATTAAATAAAATGGATGATACTAAACCTGCATATGATAAAACTCAGTATGAAACTGTTAAAGAGGATGTTCATAAACTTGCAAAGAGTGTGGGATATAAAGATGATCAATTACAATTTGTACCCGTTTCGGCTTTTGTGGGTGATAATACTGCAAAAGATAAAGGAAAATTGGACTGGTGGACTGGGGGCACTGTTCTTCAGGCAATTGATAAATTTATTGTCCCAGATAAACCGACAAATTTACCACTAAGATGGCCGATACAAGATGTATATACTATAAAGGGAGTTGGTACTGTTCCTGTTGGAAAAATAGAGACAGGGGTTATGAAACCTGGACAACAATTAATCTTCAAACCAAGTATGAAACCTGGCGGTGTTACCGGAGAGTGTAAAACCATTGAAATGCATCATGAACAACTCAGTCAAGCTGTACCAGGTGATAATGTTGGAGTAAACATGCGAGGAATATCCAAAAAGGAAATTAGGAGGGGGGATGTAGCTGGACCTATAGATGACCCTCCAACAGTTGCAAAATCATTCAAGGCACAGATAATGGTTTTGAATCATCCATCTGTGATTACTAAGGGATATACGCCTGTATTTCATTGTTATACTGCACAGGTTGCTTGCAGATTTGAAGAGATTGAACAGAAACTTGATCCAAGAACAGGTGAAGTAAAGGAGAAAAACCCTGATTTTATTAAAACAGGAGATGCAGCAATAGTAAAAATTGTTCCAACAAGACCAATGGTTATTGAGTCATCAAAAAAGATTCCACAGTTAGGGAGATTTGCTATTCGAGACATGGGACAAACTGTAGCTGCTGGTGTATGCCTTGAAGTAGAAGAAGCCAAATAGACTTCTCCTCAAATATTTTAATATAACACAAAATAGAAATAATTTGGAGTATAGCAAGGATGGCGCAGAAAGCAAGAATATCGCTAGTTAGTACTGATGCAAAAAAACTTGATCAAGTTTGTAATCAAATTAAAATGATTGCGGAAAAAACAGGTGTTGCTTTAAGTGGGCCAATTCCACTACCAACTAAACATTTAAAAGTTCCATGTAGAAAATCACCCGATGGTGAGGGTACAGAGACATGGGATCGCTGGGAGTTACGAATACATAAACGTTTAATAGATCTTGATTCAAGTGATAGAGCTCTACGTCAATTAATGAGAATACAGGTACCAGATGGCGTAAATATAGAAATTGTGTTGAGATCATAAAACAATTAAATTATTTTCTTTATTTCTGTAAATTATATTTTATATTATATTTTTTATAATATTATTCTTTTTTTGCCGAAAGATTTATTAAAAATAAATACAATATATTAATTGATTTATAATAAAGGGAGTTTCATAATGATAAAAAAAATAATTTTTTGATGTATGCTTTCAACTTTTATACTTTTGATGATTCCCACCATCTCAGCAATAGAATATAATAATGTTATTGATGAAAATAAATTAAATATTATTAATGAAATTGAAACACTGGATTTTGAAGATTTTATTGATGAGTTAAGAAATATTAATAAAAAACAGTTATCAAATGATTTTTTGAATGGAATTAAAAATGTAATAAATGGATTAAATACTAAATTTCTAAATGACCCTGAACAACCATTATTTTTCCCAATATTAGGAATAATTTTCTATGGACTTATTGCAATAATAATACTTAGTGTTTTATTTAGTATATTTAGCTCGATATTTACAGTAATAAAATTAATTTTGGGTTTGGTTATTGGGACATTTACAGGATTTTTAGGCTCTATATGGAACCTAGTTATAGGTGGTGCAAATATTGTGATTATTGTTTTGACATTTATTGTTGATGTAATTAGTGCAATAATCAATGGATCAATTGGAATATTAGCGAATATAGGATCATTTATTGTAACAATATTAGTTAATTTAAATAATTTTATTTCAAGAATTGCAAATCAAATGTGGGAGAAATATGTTACTATTCTAGGTTTGATTCTTGATATACTCAAATTAATATATGATACTATATTTAACCCCGGTTCCATTATAGGTTAAATTAGCATAAGATTAACCACTCTATCTTCTTTTTCTAATTATTTTTTAAGTTATTTAGTAGATAATTTTTTAATAGTCTGGATTATTTCAATTGAAAAAATATTTTTTTTTGCCGAGGTAGCAAAGTCCGGCCTAACGCGCCGGCCTTGAGAGCCGGTTCTCCATCTGGGGAGCGAGAGTTCAAATCTCTCCCTCGGCGTATAAATTAGATTTTTTTAACGAAACATGTAAAAACAAGTTGTATATTTTCCTTCTTAAAAATGAAAATAAAAAATATACAACTAAAATCAATTGAAGCAAGAAGATATTCTAAATTAAATGAAAGACCCCAAAAAATAAGAATAGATCATAATAGCAATATAACAAACATGCAAGATGAAAAAAAAGGAGAAACAATAATTGATTTCCAATATACCGCAAGTTATGGTGCGGTTGGCGTAATTAAAATTGAAGGATCACTAATTTATATAGGGGAAGATGCAAATAAAATTTCAAAAGAATGGAGAAATACCAGAAAGATGCCAAATCAAATTGCAAGTCAATTTCATACAGCTGTTATGCATGCTTGTGTACCAGAGGCAGTTGGTATAGCAAAAGATCTATCATTGCCACCACCTATACCACTACCACAGGTAAAAATGGGGGCCCCTCAACCTAAACCAGATCAAAATGGTCTAGAAGTAGCATAAAAATTAATAAAACTAATAAATTAAATTTCTTTATCTATTTTAAATGGAGAATATTGTAATCTCAATTGGTGGATCAGTTATATTATCTAAAGATATAGATGTTCAATACTATAAAAAATTTGCAAAATTAATAGAAAAATTCAGTAAAGACTATAAAATTTATATTATTGTTGGCGGAGGAAAACCAGCAAGAAAATACATTCAATTAGGCAGAAAATTAGGTTTGAATGAAAAAACCTTAGATGATTTTGGAATAATAATAACTAGAATTAACGCAAAATTATTAACAAATATAATAAATACTTCAAATACGAAAATTCCTACAACGACTAATAAAGCAATAAAAATGAGAAACAAGATAATTATAATGGGTGGAACCACACCAGGGCATAGCACTGATTATGTTGGATCTGAACTTGCATCAAAAACAAAATCAGAAAAATTTATAATTGCAACAAATGTAGATGGAGTATATGATAAAGATCCAAATAAAAATAATGATGCAAAACAAATTAAAGAAATAACTCCTGAGAAATTAATTAAAAAATATGGTATTTCATGGAAGTCTGCGGGGAGTAACGTTGTTATTGATGGCCCAGCATTAAAGGAGATTCAAAATAATGAAATATTGACATATGTTTTGAATGGGAAAAAATTAGCAGAATTAGAAAAGGTTTTACAAGATAAAAAATTTAATGGAACAGTGATAAAAAAATAAAAAAAGAAGGTAAATAATATTATTTTACCTTACAAAATCTATATTATATTTTGAACTAGTAACTACTTGCTTCGTTGGCGTATTATTCATTGAAACCTCACTTCTTGGACCTAATAAATTTGGAGATTGAACGCCAGTCATAATAGCCATTACTCTACATTTTCCTTCAAATTCAGGCTGAACTCTTGCACCAAGTATAACATTTGAATAACAATCAAGATCTTCGGTTAATTTCTTTGCTACATCTTGTACATATTTTAAACTCATATTTGGTCCACCAGTAATATGTACGAGGGCTCCATTTGCCCCTTTATAATCAACATTCAATAATGGATGATTTAATGCTTCAGTTACAACAGCATCAACACCAGCGTCTACATCAGCTTCTCCCCATAGCATTATTGATAGTCCACCTTGATCCATAATGGATTTCATATCAGCATAATCTAGATTAATAAGTGAGGGGACAGTTATTGTTTCAGAAAGACCTTTTACTGTTTCAGCTATCATCTGATCCATAACTGAAAAAGCTTGATTAATAGGTAAATTTGGAACAAATTCCAAAAGACGATTATTATCAAGTACTACAGTACTATCTGCTTTAATTCTTAGTTGATCAAGACCCTCATCAGCCTTTATTAATCTTGCTCTTTCAACATTAAAAGGAGTAGAAACCATACAGGTAACAACTGCATTATGTTTTTTAGCAATTTCAGCTACAACAGGAGCAGAACCTGTACCTGTTCCACCACCCATACCAGCAGTGATAAAAACTAGATCAGAACCTTTAATTAATTCTTCAATTTCTCTACAAGATTCCCTTGCACATCTTTCAGCAACATCAGGATATCCACCAGCACCTAAACCTCTGGTTACATTTCCACCGATTAATATTTTTTTATCACATTCAACAAGATCCAAAGCTTGTTTATCGGTATTTATTGCGATAGTTTCGGCACCTTTAACGCCTAGCTTATTTAATCTTGTGATGGTGTTACCTCCAGCTCCTCCACAACCAACGATTGTTATTCTTGGAGTACCAAACATATCATCATCAATTTTTAATTTACTTTCTTCTTCTCTTTTATTTTCAATTGCATTTTCGACAAAAGATTTCATACCTTCATTTTTTCCCATCTTATTCCTCCTATTCTGGTAGTTTGAAGGGCGCCTTTATTAAAGACGCCCTTCGTTAGGGTGCATCCCATCCCTCTCCATATCGATAAACTTTATTTTTTAGTGTAAGGTTCTAATGATTCTACTGCTAATTCTAAAGCTTGAACTTTTTTTATCTTCTCAGCTTTATCAATAACTTCAGAAGCATATTCCTTGATAAAATCATGTACTGCATGTCGTATAACCTCTGATCTTGATGCAAACTCACCAGCTCTAATGAATAGATCTATTGAATGTAGATCCCGCTGAGGGAGTCTGACGGTTATACGTTGGGTTTCCATATTTCTCCTCACACACCAATAAGTTGTCATAATAATGTCAAATAGTCATATCCTATTAGACATATTGATGCCTTAAATGCGTCCATCGGAAGATAAAAGACATCTTTTGTCTGACAACCCAAGCCTTAATAGAAACGCATATTTAAATAATTTTCGTTATTTTATTTCTATGTTGTTATAATTCTACCAAAAGCAACTGTCCCTGAAATTTTTTCAATTTTAACTTTAACCTTAGAACCTTTAATTGCACCTGCAATGTATATAGTATATTTGTCAAGAAATGCAACACCATCTCCTTTTCTTCCAATATCTTTTATTGTCAAATCTAAGGTGGAACCTTCCTTGATTTTTTCTGAAGTTTTTGTTATTACTTTTTTCTTACGAGATTTTACTGAACGAAAAGCTCCGCATGCGTCGCATCTAATAAGAAGTGTTCTTCCTTGTTTAACAAGATGAGTGTCAGGCCTATTACATTCAGAACACATTACAAAAGTATCTATATATTCTTTCATTCTATCTTGAATACTTTTTGAAGGTATTTTACCTTGAAAGGTTAATCTACCATTATTAATTTCACCAGCCGTTCCAAGACCTCCTAATAATATTTTTAAGATATGATCCTGATCTCGATTAACCGCATCTGAAATTTTATCAAAATTTCTTATAGCGGTTGTATTTCCTTCATAAAATATTTCTATTTCAGGTAATTTAAAACGATCATCATTACTTGTTCTTGAAAAGGTTTTTTCTTGAAATTTTTTTAATAATTTTCTATATTCTGAATCTGTCATAACAATTTTGAGTAATACACTTTATATCTAAAAAACTTCTGGTGAGAATATTTACTTATTTAATTTTTTTATAAATTAAAAAATTTTAATATTTTATGATATTTGGTTTAATTTTTTTACCAATTACTAAAAAACCTTCTTTCATTGCTTTTTCTGCAATATCCTTTTTTTTTGTGAAGATCTTACTATTTCGTTTACTCCAATACCAAATAAGTTGTGTCATATTCCCCCATAGATCTATGATTTATACATCCGATTAATAACTTGTTTATATAATTTATCTTTTAATTAATAAAAAATTTATATATGTTATTCAATGATAATTTTTTAAAAATCATAATAACATGCCAATAAATATATAAATGATTAAATATATCTAATA
This sequence comes from Thermoplasmatota archaeon, assembly GCA_022848765.1. Lineage (GTDB taxonomy): Archaea > Thermoplasmatota > E2 > DHVEG-1 > DHVEG-1 > JAJISJ01. The sequence goes on along the minus strand of JAJISJ010000017.1, from coordinate 761 downwards.
ATTGCTTAGAGTATTGATGAAGTTATTTGTTAACTATCATATTGGGGGAGAATTGAAAAATATTTGGTATTTTTCAATAAAACTCTACCTCTAAGCTTTATTAATTAATAATCAGAAAATTATATATTTTATTACATTTGGTTATTCAAGGATTGCAATTGGTTTTTCCATAAATTTGTAAAGATTTATTTTCCTCCTTAACTAATTAATGATTATTTTATAATAGCAATATCCTTAAACTTGAGAAAAAAATCAGATATTATTACTTTGAATTTCTACTCTATTTTTAAATAAAAATAGTGTCGGGGGCGGGAACTAGCATTAGAGGTTCAGAGTTCATATATAATATTGTTATTAAGAATAATAAACAAATCTTTATATATACACTTTTCCATATAGAAAACCATATGGAACGTAAGCTTAGAGAGATAAATGGAAGCTATGTTATCACTATTCCAAAGCAGGTATGTGATCTTTATAATTTCAAGCCAAATGATCATTTTAGTATTGAACCTATTGGTAATGGTGAACTAAGAATTAGAAAAATCTAATTTACGAATTCAATGATTCAATTAAAATTCTCTCCTAATAAAATCTACACATCCAAGATATGAAGGTTACCTTGAAAAATTTGTTTTTACTTCAATAATCTCACAATGAAATGGCATACCTTCATGCAATTCGCATTCGTCAGGAAAATAAAAAGCCAGATATGCTTTGTTTGTCGTATCATATCCCATTTTCTTCAATAAAAATGAATA
>JAJISJ010000166.1 GCA_022848765.1 Thermoplasmatota archaeon | reverse complement strand
TTCACATTTTGGACATTTAATACGTGTCTTTGGAAGAATATCTATCTTCTTTTCTAGTATTACTGTCTCTTTTTCTACCTGTTTTTCTACAACAACTGCTTTCCCTTTTTTCTTTTTTTCATATCCGCATTTGCTGCACACAAAGATGTCCTCTTTTGGAAGCATAAGTGATTTACATTTTGGACAAAACATCATACTACAAACCTCTGTATCGCTTCATTAATTATCACATTATGATCAAACGATAAGACTGGTAACTTGTTAACCTTAAAAAACTTTACATCAGAAGCATCATCACCTGCTTTTAACTTTCCTCTACTCCTCTCTAAAATATATACTACGGTTATTGTATGGCCCCGCGGATCTCTTTTTGGGTCTGAATACACACCAGCAAGTTCACGTATTTTTGTTTTCAAACCTGTTTCTTCAAATACCTCCCGAACTACCGTATCTTCCGTTTTCTCTCCATATTCTACAAAACCACCCGGAAGAGCCCATTTTCC
>JAJISJ010000165.1 GCA_022848765.1 Thermoplasmatota archaeon | reverse complement strand
TTACTATAAGAGACTGGCATTTTCCTAATATTACATATACCCCAAACTCCTTAACTTTTGCATTGTAAATTCATCTTCTTTATCCTGCGCTCTTCCAGATCTTTCTAACACTTTAGTTTTTTTTAATTCTTCAATTATTTTAATAACCATATCTTTATTACTTTTACTTTGAGTACTCTTAGTAATGTCTAAAGCTATTTTCATTTTTTTTATTTTGTAAAAGTCTTTTTCTTTATAAATCATGTTTTTATCCTAATTCTTGTAAATGTAGGTTATTTGAAACCTCTATTATTTTATTACTTTTAAAGTTAATGAACCTTGATGTTATTCTCCAGTTAGACACTAACTTGCAATTCAATAGTTTATTTCAATTTTTATGGATGGCTTCTTCAATATTTATTATATTATTTTTACCATCTTATCCCTTCTTTTTTAAAATTTATAAAAGCGTAAGGATCAACGCTTTGGAAAAGATAGGTTTAACCATAGTATTTAATATGAGTTT
>JAJISJ010000164.1 GCA_022848765.1 Thermoplasmatota archaeon | reverse complement strand
ACTATGAATAAATTATTACAGACATAAATTACCATACTACTTAAGGATGGGAATACTTTTAAAAAGGGAATCCTCCTTACCATCTTCCATGGCATTACCGTTAGATACTCTGGAAAAGGCAATGAATCAAAAATTACTTCTCCTGTTAAAAGACGGGAGACACATCGATGGAAAACTTTTAGGATTTGATGAATATATGAATCTCGTTATCGGTGATGTCGAAGAAACAAAGGGTGAAACAAAGAGGAGATTAGGTAAAATTATACTTCGGGGAAGCAATGTTGTAAGCATTTCGCTCTCATAAAGCGAAAAGCATATATAGGGGCTATTACTATTGTAGTGATGGAAGGAATTTGGGCTGGTAGTTGTTGTTTTGTTAGAGTGCATCCCATCCCCTCCTAGTGAGGCCAGCCTCCCTTCCTTTTTGCTAAATTTTTATAAAAAAGTTTTTAGCGTTGAAGATATTTGTCCATACGATTTTTATGGGGAAAACAGTAACCGTTCAAA
>JAJISJ010000163.1 GCA_022848765.1 Thermoplasmatota archaeon | reverse complement strand
CATTCGTTAAATCTTGGAGAGAAACCTCTGTCACTCTATTTATCAAATTAGCAGGTTTATCTGCCAAAGTATCAGCTATAGTGACATTATCGAATGATGGTGGTGCCAGAACATTATACCAAGTCTTTGCTTTCCACTTATCTTTCATCTTCCGTGCTACTGTTCTTGATCGTGCTTTTGCCATAGACATCACTCTATTATTTTCTATAAATATATTACAATGATTTTTTCGGTAACACACTCCATATACTTAAAATTATGCGACAGATAAGTAGTTCCGAAAGTAGATTTTTAAATCATTAATTATGGCTATTAATAATTGACCTAATCCAATATTTTCTCCACCACCAGCGGATATAACTCTTATACCATTCGGAACTACTGAAATAATCTAACCAAGAAAAAGGAAAATGGCCCCGATAGTTGTATTCGACAAGCAATGATATGAAATGATCTAAAATGCATCTACAATTTTTACTTTTTTAAACCTGCCAAATTCTATTATTTCA
>JAJISJ010000162.1 GCA_022848765.1 Thermoplasmatota archaeon | reverse complement strand
GAAGTGACATAAGAAGTCTATAAATTTAGGGATTTGAAATGGGTAGACGTATTGTGACAAAAGACAATAAAAGATAGTGATTCTTAAATATTGAAACTGTGATAACTTATATAAAGGGAAGGAGGAAAGGGTAAAATAATAATTTTTCTTCATATTATTTGTCCCCGCCCTTTCACCCTTTTTTAAAATATTTTTGTTGTGAGTGGAGAAGGGGAGATAGATAAAATTTACATTCACATCTCGAGAGGAATTGAATTGTCAAATTGAAATCCGAAAGTATCTTTCCCCACTCAATATTATATTTGTGTATACAAGTATTTAAATTTTAACAATGTAAAAATGAATTATCTTATCATTCCATTTTTTAATTCATTTTAATTGATATTCCAACCTAAAATTTTCAGGAATAATCATATTGAAAAACGAGGAAAAAACTCCCCCTAATAATTGATATACAGAAGCAATTAAATTATTTGTGACACAAAAGAATACCAATCGTAACACGAATATTTAT
>JAJISJ010000161.1 GCA_022848765.1 Thermoplasmatota archaeon | reverse complement strand
AAAGCATAAAATTATTTAAATTTAAAGTTAAATGAAAAGTAAATTTCAAATGAAATTGAGATATTCTAGATATGGACAGATAGCGCAGTCTAAACATAAGAAGGTTGGACACTTTTTATATCTAGAGAACATCATGTCTTAAAATCTTAATGTGAAAGTCGGATGGGGAAGCGTGAAGGTGGTGAGGAAAGATGGGAAAAAATAGGATTACTCCCCCGTCCAATATTTTATAATGTATATACTAATATATAATGTTTTTTATATTATTGTTACTAATATACATGCAAGATAAAAAATTACGTTTTGTTATCAATCTTTTCCAATACGTTCTCGATATGGGAAAAAGTCGCTTCAACGGTGCCAGTAGTGTCGATAATATTCCAACTCTCTGCCAGAAGGAGAGTTTTCTTCCTAACCTTCACAAGCTCATCAAGCGTTTCAAACATTTCCAGTTCATCCCGCTCTTCAAAACGTTTTAGCAGTTTTGTGGGAGATGCATCAAGGAAAAACATATA
>JAJISJ010000160.1 GCA_022848765.1 Thermoplasmatota archaeon | reverse complement strand
CGATATTGGAAGATCAAGAACACATGGAATAACTCATGCAGTTGAAGGTGTAAGAATTGCAAGAAGGATTGGTCTTCCATTAAATATTCTTTATATAATTGAGCGGCATCTGAGTGCAGGAATTCCAAAAGAAGAAGCAGTAAAACTTGGACTTCCAGAAAAAGATTATATTCCAGAGACTTTAGAAGAAAAAATTGTTGCACATGCGGATAATCTAATAGATCGAGGTAAAAAACAGACAACTGAAAAGGAAGTAGAAAAGGCATTAAAAAAAGGACAAAAGAAACTTGCAGAACGTCTCATTAAATTGCATAACGAATTAAGTGATACATGTAGTATGAATCTCAATGACATATAATCTGGTAACCGAAAAGATAAATAAGTTAGTATTATTTACTGCAAGAAATCGGTAAAGGAAGGCGTAGTTTTATCTTATTATGCAGGGGTAGCCAAGCCTGGTCAACGGCGCAAGGTTGAGGGCCTTGTCCTGTAGAGGTCCGCGAGTTCAAATCTCG
>JAJISJ010000016.1 GCA_022848765.1 Thermoplasmatota archaeon | reverse complement strand
AAAAAAATTGTCAAAAGAAAAATTTATAGATAATTCTCTAATTTCCAATATATATAATATAATGATAAAATATAATAAAAATATTAAAATATCAAAAGCATTTTAATAAAAATTTATTTAAAAATAATATCAGCATAATTTTAAGTATATGGAGCGTGTTACCGAAAAAAATCATTCGAATAAAACAATAAATATTCAAATGTGATTATTATGGCAAAAGCAAGATCAAGAACTGCAGCAAGAAAAATTAAGGATAAATGGAAAGCTAAAACATGGTATAATATTTTAGCACCCTCCTCATTTGATAAAATAACAATAGCTGATACTTTATCGGATAATCCTAATAAACTTATCAATAGAGTTACAGAAGTATCTCTTCAAGATTTAACTAATGATTTTAGAAAATCTCATATAAAATTATTCTTTAAAATTAATAAAATTGAAGATACTAATGCATTAACTCAATTCATTGGACATGAACTAACTTCAGATTATCTAAGAAGAATGATTAGAAGAAAAAGATCAAAGATTGATGGAGTATATGATGTTACTACAATAGATGGTGCGGTTATAAGAGTTAAACCATTTGCAACAACTGACAAAAGAATACAAAATTCACAAAGAAAAGTAGTAAGAGAGACAATGAAACAAACAATTTATAACCAATCAAAAACTAGTACTTTATCTGAATTTATTCAATTTATTATTGATGGAAAACTTGGAAGTGAAGTATATAAAAAATGTAAAAAATTATACCCTGTGAAAAGGGTCGAGGTAAATAAAACACAAGTTCTAAAATCACCAACAATTCAAATTGAAGATAAAAACCTTAAAAAAGAAGAAATGAAAGAAGAAAACGAAAAACAGATTGAAGAAATTCCTAAAAAAACTGAAAAAAAGAAAACTGTAGAGAAAAAGAAATCCGATAAATCAGATGAAAAAACTAAAACAAAAAAAACATCTGAAAAAAAGGAAAAAGTAGTTCAGAAAAAAAAAGATGATAAAGAAAAAAAAGTTATAACTAAAAAATCCAAAGCAACTAAAAATCCTAAAAAAAAGTAATATTATATGATTTTCATAAGATATTCATATTTAAAAATAATTCCCATATTATGAAATAAATAAAAAACCATTAATCAAAATCAATGTATTTTTTTATAAATTAAAATTAACGATGATCATTAGAAAATTTTTTGATATTAAAGTCAATCTAGTTTTATATGAATAAAAATAGAAAAATCGTGATAATAGGTTGTGGCGCAGGAGGAAGTACAGCTGCACAATTTGCACGAAAAACAGATAGAAAATCTAAAATTACAATTTTTGAAAAAGATAAATATTCACAATACTCAAAATGTGGTTTACCATATGTAATATCTGGGAATATAAATCAATATAATGATCTAATCGAGTTCTCTGAGGAATGGTATAAAAAAGCAAATATTGAACTATATCTAAATACAGAAGTAAATAGAATTGATTTTAATACTAAAATAATATATGCAAAAGAAGATGATACGAAAATTGAAAGACCATATGACAAATTAATAATTGCAACAGGATCAAAACCAGTAATTCCACCAATAAAAAATATATCAAAAGAAAATAAATTAATTAAGGGAGTATTTAATTTACGTACAATTGATGATGCAAAAAAAATCGAAAAATATGTTAAAAAAGATGACAAAGCAACTATTATTGGTGCAGGTTTAATCGGTCTTGAAATGGCAGATTCTTTATATAAAAAAGGGATGAACGTTTGTGTTATTGAATCATTACCAAAAATTCTTCCAAAAACATTTGATGAAGATATATCAAAATCGATATCTGATAAAATAACAAAATATATCAAAGTATATACAGGATATTTAGCAACAGAAATTGAAATTAAGAATGGGGGAATTAATAAACTTCATATCAGAAATAATTTAGATTCAACGAATATTGTTATTGACACAAATTTACTTATTCTAGCTACTGGTACCAAACCAGTTTTGCCTGATTTAAATCAACAAGATTTGAAAATTGGAAAAGCAGGAGGAATTATTGTGAATAATAAATGTGAAACTTTCATTAAAGATGTATATTCTGTGGGTGATTGTACAGAATATAAGGATTTTATAACAAAAAAACCAATAAATATAGGCCTTGGAAGTATTGTAGTAAGACAGGCAATAACAGCTGGTATTAATTCTGCAGGTGGGAAATACGAATTGTTAGAGGGATTTTTACAAACTTGCACCTCAGAATTTTTTGGCATGGAGATAGCTACAGTTGGCCCGACGATAGAAAATCTTCATGATTTTTCAACCATCTCTGCAAAATATAATGGAAGATCCCTTCCAGAGTATTTTCCTGGTGGAAAACCTATAACACTAAAAATTACAATTAATAAAAAAACTAGGGAAATAATTTCAGCTCAAGGAATTGGAGATAAGGCTGCTCAAAGAATAAATACTATTGCATGTGCAATTTTGAATAAAATGAATATTGAAATTTTTAGAAAACTTGAAACCGCATATGCACCGCCAATTGCCCCCACCTTAGATGTTACAACACTTGTTTGTGATATTATATTAATGAAAATAAATCGCAATCAATGATATTATGAAAATTTTACATATATCTGATACCCACTTAGGTTATTCAGCTTATCGCAAAATAACAAATGAAAATATTAATCAACGAGAAAAAGATAATTATAATTCTTTCCAACAAGTTATAGATTATGCACTAAAATCAAAACCGGATATTGTTCTTCATTCAGGAGACTTGTTTGATTCTGTAAGGCCAAATAATAGAGCGATAACATTTTCAATAAAGCAAATTTTCCGTTTATCTAAAAATAAAATACCATTTTTGATTATCTCAGGAAATCATGAACAACCCAAATTAAAAGAAACTGGACATATATTTAGTATATTTGATCATATAGAAAATGTATATCCTATATATAATTTAAAATATGAAAAACATGAATTTAATATTAAAAAAAATAACATTTCAATACATGCTATACCTCAGACTTTATCAAAAGATGATTTTAATAATAATTTAAAAAAAATTAAGATACCAAATTCTTCAGATTTTAATATTCTAATCTTACATGGTAGCGTAAAAGGAATTAAAGAATTTACAATGAATGAATTCAATGAATTAATTATTCCAGATAAATATCTGAAAAACAATTTTGATTATATAGCTCTAGGACATTATCATAAATATACAAAACTTTCAAAAAATTGTCATTATGCAGGCTCAACTGAACACTTTTCGTTTTCAGAAGCAAAAGATAAAAAAGGTTTTATAGAAATCCATTTAGAAAAAAATAAAATTAATACAAAATTTATAAAAATAGAAAATAGGATTATTTTAGATTTGGATCCAATTATATGTTCTAATATTAATTTAGATCAAATTATGGAATCTATTGAGTTAAAAATTAAAAAGATAAAACCAAAAGATAAAATATTTAGAATTAAACTTGAAGAAATTCCATCAACTATATATCGCGGAATTGATTTTGAAAAAATTAAAAACTTATGTAAAAACGCAACTCACTATGAAATAAAAGCAAATATTAAAAGTGATAGTGATACAGAAATAATTAAAAATTCAAAAATGGGTGCATTATCTAAAGAATATGCTTATTTTATGAAAGATCAAAATTTGAAAGATAAAAAAGTATTATTGGAACTTGGAATGAATTATATTCAAAGAATTGAATCAAAAAAAGAGGATAAATGATACTTAAAACATTGACTTTAATAAATTACAGAAAATTCAAAAATGAAACGATTGAATTTCCAGATGGAATTACTGGAGTAGTAGGATTAAATGGGGTAGGAAAATCAACAATATTTGAGGCTGTTGCTTGGGTTCTTTACGGATCAGTAGCAGCAAGAACAGGTGCAGATCAGATAAAAAGAGATACAGCAAATATATCAGAACCATGTAAAGCAATACTAGAATTTCAATATGAAGGAGATGCATATAGAATAACACGAGAAATGTCGGGAAAAAATTTTACTATCAATGCAATATTAATGAAAAACTCAAAATTAATTGCAACAAGCGCAGGAGTAGTAAATAAATACATTCAAAAAAAACTTGGTATGGATTTTAAATCATTTTATACCTCAATATTTGCCAAACAAAAAGAACTAAATGCCCTATCAACAATGAATGCAAGTGAGAGAAGACCATTAATATTAAAAATGTTAGGAATTAATTCATTGGATGAGATAATCCGAGAAATTAATACAGACAAAAAAACAAAACAATCAATGGTTACTAAATTATCAGCAGATTTAATAGATGAAAATGGAAAAAATATAATTGAAATACTAAACAAAGAATTAAAGGATTTCAAAAATAACAAAAATAATTTTGCGTCTATATTAGATGAAACGAAAGAAGAAATTAAGAAATATAAAAAAGAAATTCAAGAGATAACAAAAGAATATGATGATTATAAAAATAAATATGAAAAATTAAATTCAAATATTGAAAATTTAAATGAAAAAAAAATACTTTTTGAAAAGAAGATAAAATTGAAAGAAGATATTTTATCTATAAAAAATAAAATAAAAAATAGAAATAAAACTATTGAAATCAACAACAATAAGCTTAAAAATTTTACAGTATTACAAAAAAATATTGATACCGTAAATAATAAAATTAAAGATATTGAATTATCAAAATTACAATTATTAAAATTAATTGAAGAAAAAAAAACTTTTAATAAAAGATTAAAAGACGATATACAAAAAATAATCACAAAAAAAGAAGAAATTAATAGAATTGGAAATAAAGCAAAATGTCCAACATGTGAAAAAATATTAGGAAATCAATATAACATTTTAATAAATAAATACATTGCAGAAATTACTGATAAAGATAACGAAATTAAAGTCATTTTAAATGATATAACGAATAGACAAAATAATCTTGAAAAAATCTCACGAGAAAAATATGCATTAGAAAAGAAAAAGGAATATCTCTTTAAACAGTTAAGATTCTATGATCTTATTAAAAATAATATAAAAAATAATCAAGATGAAATAAAGAACGACCGATTTGAAGCCAATAAAATTCTTAAAAAACTTAACAATATTAAAATTATTAAATTTGATTATAATGAATATGAAAATATTAAAAAAAGTGTAAAAGATTATTATTCTAATTATCAATCTTTATTAAAAAACCTTGAAAATGAAAAAGATGATTTAACAGAAATAAAATTAAATTTTCAAAGAAAAAAGAGTGAATATGATCTTATTAACAAAGACATTAGTAATACTCTTGAAAAAATAAAAGATTTAAAAAAAGCAAAAATAAGAATTAATAATGAAAATATAAAAATTAGAAACTTAAAAATGTTATATCATTTTATGATATCATTCCGATCTCATTTGATACTGAGGATTAGACCTATATTATCATCATATGCTGCAGATTTTTTTTCAAAATTAACTGATGGTAAATATCAAGATATTGAATTAGATGAACTTTATAATATTATAATATATGATAATGGAGTTCCTTATAATATTAAAAGATTTTCAGGGGGTGAGGAGGATTTAGCAAATCTTTGTCTAAGATTATCAATTTCTGAGGTAATAACTGAGAGAGCAGGAGGTTTATTCAATTTTATTATATTAGATGAAATTTTCGGCTCTCAAGATATTATACATCAGCAAAATATTATGAAAGCGTTAAATGTATTATCTTCAAAATTTAAACAAATAATATTAATAACCCATGTTACTGATATAAAAAACCATGTTGAAAACATTATATCTGTAAATGAATCTGAAGAGGGAATTAGTACAATAAAAATAGAATAGAAAAATAAGAAAATTTTAATTATTTTCTTAATATTAATTTTCTTTTCTTATTTTTTGTTTTAGTGGATTTATTCTCCGAATTATTAGCTGTTTCTTCTTTTTTGATATTATCTTCATTTTTTGCTATATTTTTATTGTTTTCTTTAGTTTCTGAAGAAGTAGTAATCGGTGGTGTAGTAGAAAATAATTTGTTAAATATCTCTTTATTTGAATCGAACCAATTATGCCAACCTTTATTTTCTTCCTTTAGATGTTTACAGTCTGATTCAGTTTCTTCATATAGGTTGTATAATTTTGTTAATCTTTCCTTTTCTTTCTCATATTGAATTGTAAGTTCATCATACTTATCTTTATATTCTGAAAATTTCTCATATTCTTTATATTTAATTACTTGTTCTTGTAATGAGTCGATTGTGCTTTCCTTTGTTTTAACTGTGGTTTTTAAGCTTTGATTTTCGTATTCAAGTTGTTCATGCATTTTATTATATTCTTCAATTTTTTTCTTATAGTTATCGAATTGAATTATTTTTTCTTCATTTTCGTTTATTTTTTTATCTAAAGTTTCAATTCTTGTAGTATAATCTTCTTCTAGTTGTTTTTTTGATGAGTTTATTTCTAAATTTTGTTCTTCAAGATCTTGGGCTTTTTTTTCAGTTTTTGTCAGCTCCTCTTCTTGATTTTTGTATGCGTCCCATAATTTTATCAATCTTTCCTTTTCTTTTTCTAGCTCTTCGCTATATTTTTTTGCGCCCTTAAAAGCTTCTTCCTTCCTTTTTTCTGCTTCTATTACTTGTCCTTCAAATCTTTCAATAATACCATTAATTTCATCTAATTTTTCTACATCTAATAAAGTTTTAATCTTGTTAAGATCCTCAGTATTTTTAACAAATGAGCTTTTTATATTATCTATTTCATTTGCAGCATGACGTAATTTATCTCCAAGATCAATTAGATGGTCTGTATTTGTTGTTGTCACATTTTCCTCACTCATAAATCATCATACCTCCCAGCAGATATTATAGTTTCCAGAATGAATTTGTTGATATATAAGGATTTTCATATTTTTATCTAAAATTAATTTTTTTTTAAATAATAAATACCATTAAACTAATAAACTATCATTATTATACCTTTTATATAATTACCTAATTACTAGGAGGAATTGTTGGATGGGATTGTTTGGGAAAACTAGTTTTGCTGCAATAATGCGTAGAATGTTTGGAAAAAAACATGCAAAAATTGGCATTTATGGACCTCCAAATGTAGGAAAAACTACACTAGCTAATAGGATATTGCGGGATTGGACAGGTGATATTATGGGGAGCGTATCAGAAATTCCTCATGAAACTAGAATAGCTAAATGGAAGAAAGATGTAAAAATCGAGAACGGGAATTCTTCTTTATTTATGGATATTGTTGATACTCCCGGAATTTCAACAAAAGTAGATTATAAGGAATTTATGAATATATATGGTTTAAATAAAGATGAATCTAAACAAAGAGCAAAAGAAGCAACAGAAGGAGTTATTGAATCGATTAGATGGCTTGAAGGTATTGATGGTGTTTTACTTGTAATGGATTCTACACAAGATCCTTTTACACAAGTTAATATAACAATACTTGGAAATCTTGAAGCAAGAAACCTCCCAGTTTTAATTGCAGCAAATAAAATTGATATGGAAGAGTCAAGTCCTGCAACATTAAAATCAGCATTTCCTCAGCATCCTGTTATTCCTATAAGTGCATTGACAGGTTATAATTCAGAAAATCTATATTCAACAATGATAAAACAATTCAGTAGGAAAAGAAAGAAAAAAAGGAGGCAATGAAATGACGAAGAATATTGATGGAATATCTGTAAATCTTGTTTCTAGAGACAAATTAGACGAATTTTCCTCTACTGAAAAATTGAATTTTATTTTAAAAGAAGTAAAAAAAGGGAAAGTATTGGTTTTAGAACAAGGACTAACTCCATTTGAACAAACAGAATTAATTGAACATACTATGAAAGAGATTAAACAAGATACATTTATTGGAATTGAAATTGAAGGGTATTCTGAAGATAAACAAACATTTATTCAGAAAATATTTAAAATAATAAAAAAGCCTCGAATGACCGTTATAGGCCCTGCAGATTTATTAAAAACTATAAGAAAAGACAGCAATATGATACAAACTAGAATAATACCTGGCACTGGAGCTAAATAAAATGCCACACCAATGTCTAAAATGTGGAAAAATATTCGAAGAAGGGTCATCGACCGTATTAAAAGGCTGTCCAAGCTGTACTGGTAATCGTTTTTTCTTTACAAAAGAACCTTTGGATGATAAAGAAAGGGAAGCAATATATAATCAGACTTCAAAGGATATAAATTCAAAAATATTGGATATTTTAGGCATAGATCAAAATGATATAATTGATAAAAAAGGTAAATGGATTACGATGAAACCTAATGATGTCAGAAAAGCATTAAAACAGCACTTAAACGTAGATTCAAACAAAAATCAAAATGATAACGTTATGGAATTTGAAAATTTAAAAGATACTCAAACTCAATTAGAAAAAATTGAAACCGAACATAATAACCCAGAAACGATCAATATCGAAAAACCTGGGAAATATATAATAGATATCAAAGGGCTCTTAGAAGAAGAGCCGATTATAATCCAAAAAGATGGTACATATACAATCCACTTACCCTCAATTTTTAAAATGTTGGATAAAGAAAAACAAAATTAATTATTTAATATTTATAATTTTAATCTTCTATGTAATTTTACCACTGTTTCAACGGCTCCTTTTGCTCGTTCAATTCTAGCCTGAGCTTGTAAACGAGACATACCTGGACCAGAAATACCAAGACCAACTGGTTTACTGAACTCTATTGCTAAATCCGCGATCTTACGTGAGGCATGCTGAATAACAATATCATCATGTTCAGTTTCTCCCTCAATAACCGCACCAAGAGCTACAACTCCATCAATTTCCTTTTTTTCAAGTAATTTTTTTATTGCTAAACCCATATCAAAAACTCCTGGTACTTTAACTATTTTGGTTATTTCTGCACCTAAGAATTGTGCATGTTCTTTAGCTCTCTCCAACATCATCATTGTTATGTCGTAATTAAATTCGGAAACAACAGCTCCTATCTTTATATTTTCACTTTTTACCATTATTATCTCACATCCTAGACTAATCTAATAAAGATCCAGCATCTTTGAAGCCCTCTCTTAAACCTTTACCCGCTTTTTTAGTTAGATTTTCTTGATTAAATAACAAATTTATAACATTTAACACATGTTCTCTAGTTCTATTTTCAACCAACCATGCTAATTCCTTATTATTCTTTGCTTCATCTTCGTGAATAAAAACTTCAATGATATGTTTATTACATAAAAGCTGAGCATTAATTAATCCTATACTAGCCTCATGAGCACACTGCTTATCAATAGATTTTGGGCCAGGCATTCCTAGAGCCATTATAATGTCACATTCTTTTTCGTCAAATAATTTTTTACAAGCAACAGGAAGATCTTTTATTCCTGGGACAGTGTATCGAATAATTATATATCCCGATCTATTAGCTTTTAATTCTTCAATTGCGATTTTTGCCATATCAACTCTTGCAAATGTTGTATCAGCAATACCAATTTTTTTCATTTTCTTTCAATTTTTTCAATATTTTTTTGGAATTCATATGCACTGATTATCCTGCTTATAATTTTTCTTGTTCCATTTAAATCTTCAATATTTTTATATTTAGGCAATCTTACTATTTTTACATTAATATTTCTCTTTTTTAGATTCTGACGAATTATTTTTTCATCGTGTATCTGATCATAACCTAGAGCAATTATATCCGGCTTTATTTCTTCTACAATTTTATAAATATCATCTTTTTGTCCTAAATATGCTTCATCAACGATTTTTAATTCCTTTATTAGGAGTAATCTCATCTTTTCTGAGGTAACTGGTTCATGTTTCAATTTTCTAACAGTTGAGTCACAAGCAACGATAACAACTAATTCATCCCCTAATTTTTTTGCTTCTTTTAAATAATATATATGCCCCATATGAAGTATATCAAATGCGCCAGTTGCCATTATTTTAACCATTTTTTCCAAGCCTCTATAATTTCTTTTCCTTCTAAATAAGTTAGATTTTTTTCCTTGGCATAATTCATTGCTTCTTTTTTTGATAATGCTTTACCATTATCACCCATTATTTCACAGCCAGAACCAACCGGAGTGAGATCAGCCATTTTTAAAAGGGAAACAGCTAATTCAGTATGGCCAAATCTATCAGAAAGTAGATTATTAGATGATATACAAATTGGGACATGTCCAGGGGATCTAAATTTTTCCCCTATCATTTTCATTGCTTCATTTTTTCCGCTATTTTTTACTTTTTTAGAAAGGAGCGAAAATTCTTTTATAGTTAAACTACGATCGATATCAGTTATTCCAGTAAACGTGTCCCTATGATTGATGTATAAAGAAAAAGAAGATTTTGCGTCATAGGGAATATCATTAGCAATAAGCGATTTTAAAATTTGGTATTCATCTTGAATTTTATCGTATAAATCAGTCAAGAATGGTAGACTAAATTTTTTTGCGATGACATGAGAAATCATTAGAAAGATTAATCCACCGCCATCTTTTCTCATCATTTTTATTGATTCTGGGGATATAAATTCTGCTGATATTATAAAATCTGTTTCATCTTCTCTATCTTTTGAATCATGAATTAACACAAATTTTCCATTACGAAGATCTGCGATTGCTTTTTCGATTACTTTTATGAATTCACCCAAATATGTATTAACCCCCCAAAAATAAAATTTAGTTTATTACTCAAAAATGGGTTGCTTTGATTTTTTCTTACCAGATGATAATTTTCTTGTTATATAACCAGCAATACGGTTTCTAAGCAATTTACTATCAACATTACATAATTCTGCCACCTTTTTTTTATTATGGTCAAAATTATCATAAATAAAGTCATTAGGATATTTTTCTAATATATCTCTTGCAATTGTTTTTATGAATGTTGGTTTAATATTTCCCAGAAAATCACCATTTAAATTATAGAGGCCAGGAATATCTTTTTCTTATATAAACACTTTGTATGTAAAAATTTATATATTGCTCAACATTTTTAAAGGATAAAAACAATATAATTGTGAAGGGGGAAGAATTAAATATCGTCAAAAAAAATTTTTTTAAAAAAATACAAAAACAGAAAATTAATGAAATTGAAGATTATGTAATTAAAAGTGAAATTGTAAAAAAACTAGCTTCAATGATCTTCCAATCCGAAATCTTTAATTATTTTTTGAAAAAAATCGATGAATTTCGGAATTATAAATTAATTGAGCAAATTAAAAAAAATCCTATACCAAAACATGTTGCCATAATAATGGATGGCAATAGACGATTTGCAAGAGAATTAGGATTAAGTATGGAAAAAGGACATGAATATGGTAAAGAAAAAATAAAGGAAATACTTGAATGGTGTTTTGAATTAAAAATTAAAAATTTAACATTATATGCATTTTCAATTGAAAATTTTGAAAGAGGTAAAAATGAAGTTTCAGCATTAATGAGTTTATGTAAAGATGAATTAGAAATAGCCTTAAAAGACTCAAGAATACATAATAATAAAATTAAAATTAATATTATTGGAAATTTAGATTCTTTACCCGAGAAAATAAAACAATCAGCAATATATATTATGAAGAAAACAAAGAATTATAATAATTATATATTAAATATTGCTCTTGCTTATGGAGGTAGGGAGGAACTAATTCATGCAATAAAAAATATTGCGAAGGATGTGAAAAATAATAATCTTAAAATAAATGAAATAACCACATCCAAAGTTTCATCATATTTGTATACTACTGGAATACCTGACCCTGATTTAATTCTACGAACTTCAGGGGAAGAAAGGATTTCAAATTTTTTACTATGGCAATTAGCATATTCTGAACTATATTTTTCAGATGTTTATTGGCCGGCATTTAGGAAAAGAGATTTTCTAAAAGCCATAAGAACATTTCAACAAAGAAAAAGAAGATTTGGTAAATAATATTTTTTTATTTTTTATTTTTAGTCTCGTTGTCATGTTCGATTTCATCTGCAATCTCGGCTAATTTTGAAAACTGCCGATAAAAAAAATAGAGAATTAGGCCAAATGATAATAATAAGATTGAAAACGAGATTATTATTCCTGGAAAATTAGATAAAGATAAATCATAGAAATATTTCAATAAACCGTTATCATTAATTGAGATTAATGAAAGTATTTTTAAAAAAATAAATAAAATTAGAAATATCAATCCAATAGATATCATAATTTTATATAATAATCCTGTTTTAAAATCATTATAGGCTGAGAAATTTTTATTTTTTATCATATTAATTTTTCAATTAATTTTTGGCATTAAACCTCTGCTTTATTTTTTAATTTTAAAGCATTTTGTACTTTGCTTTGCATTTCGTTTATTTTTTCTTTGATTCTACCTTCCTGTTTATTCAATGTATTTTTTCTTAAATCTAATGATTCCTTTGTCGATTTCAAATCTTTAATAACTTCATTTTTACCATTTGATTTAATAAGAACTGATCCAATGCTTTTATAAATTGGAGTTTTAGCATTTGTTTTATCTAATTCTTCCAAAGCTTCTTCAACTTCTTTCAACTTAATCTCAATTTGTTGATTTTGTTGCATAATCATTTGAAGTTGAGTTCTTAATTGTTGCAATCTGTTTATTTGATCTTGTAATTGTTGAGACATATCTTCTTCATTCATAAAAAATACACCATTTTTGGATAATAAAGACACTCTTATTAAAGGTATTGTAAAAAATTTGAATTAGTAATTTTGATATAATTCTTGGTAATTTTTTTTTTAATAAAAATAAACAAACTAAGTAAGCAAACTAAATAAATAAACCAAGAATTATATATATCTTAAATAATTATAGATTATCATGAAAAATATTATATAGATATATACAATTATACTAAATAATAGAAATATATATTCTGGGGGATAGAATTGACAATTCAGAAAAATGATAAATTAGTTGTTTTAATCGGTATAATAATTTTGATCATTGCATTCATTGGGATTTATTTATGGGCGCCTCCTGAAAATAACTTTGCTAAAGCAGCAAAAATAGAGGATATTGTTAATATATCTGGAGTTTTTTCTGATCTTCCTAATTCAATAGAAGTGTCTGATGAATCACCATTTTATGCACTTATTGCAACTCCGATTGCAATACATTATGATGGTGAAAATCAAGAGGTTATACCACTTTATATTAAAAATTTTGAAAAGCCTTCAAATGCAGTTGAACGAGCTAAAAATATGATAGGAATACCAGTAGATATGACTATCGGACGTTCATTTAATGATTCAATAACAAATATTTCACTTGAAATTGCAAATAAATTTTGGGAAAGTAGTGAAGCTGTATTAATTATTGAAGATAATCAAGAGGGTTATAATCTTGGTTTACCAGCAATACCAATTTCATCTTATTTAAATATTCCAATAATAATCACAAATAAAATTGATGAAAATGTTATAAGAACGTTTGAAAATTTAGGAGTAAAATATACTATAATATGTGGTGAAAATTTAAATAATTATGGAAAAACATTAAGATTTAGAAATATTAATGATATTATAAATACTTCAATCGATATAGTTAGAGAAAAATTCGGTAGTGTTGATTATATAACATTAACAAATCCTTTAGATACTACTGATGTTGAAATCCTTGAAAGTAGAGTTTATTCTTTTGAAGGTACAATTGCTTCTTCTACATTTACAGCGACACATGCATTTAACATGGCAACAGGTATTTTAACTGGAACTCCAATGATTGCAACTCATGAGTTTGAAGTACCTAATAATTTTAAATATGCTCGAATTAAAATTCATGCTGAAAATCTGGTAAATGAAAATGTAGAAGATACTGGCAGTCAACTTCAACCGATGCTCTATGATCCAGATGGTAACTGGTTAGCTTTAGCTTTTACAGTAGGCGGAATACCGGATAGGGATTCAAATGGTGCCATTATTCTAGATAAAGTTGATTGGCATACAATTGTTTATAATCAACCCGGGACATATCCATTAAATGTAGCAGGGCAATATTTAACCCAGAAAAATGGTGATTATAAAATTGATGTAACGGTAGAGCATCTAAGTAGCTCCATAACACCTAATATGAAATGTTTATCTTCTATTTCACCTTATTTAACAGCTTATCGTAAAGGAATAATTTTTTCAAAACCAGATTTTGTTTTTGTTGGAAATGAAAGTATAATACCTAATCCACCATCTGGAGTTGTTTATCCTGCATCAAATCCCGATTTAATTGAATATGTAAATGAACATACGTTTGAGATACATAATTCTTTAAATGAAATATTATCAACTCTTCAACAGATTGACCTTGATGAAGAAGATGGTTTAGAAAATCTTAAAAAATATTATGATCAAAATCCAATTTATATTGCTATTGTTGGTGATGCAAGAATGATACCGCATTACTATTATTACGATACAGAAGATGCAAACTCAATTCAATATGGATGGGATGTAGCAAGTGATTTCATTTATGGAAATATTGATCCTGTACCAAGAGATGATAAAATTTCTATACATCCAAAAGATCAATTCTTATCAAATTTTGATGAAAAATATCCTAATCAAGAAAATGTTGTTGGTAGAATAACAGGTTGGGATGTGCAGGATGCAGCAGCATTAGTAGCAAGAACTATTTTTTATGATAAAATTATTGATGATATGGATGAATGGAAAGACACAGCAGTTGTTCAAACAGGTAGTGGAACAGATTTCCAAAGAGTTCCCTTTGTTGATCTATTTAGAAAAATTATTGGAGCTCATGATCTACCATTTAAATGGCCAACTGGTGAAGCTCACTTTGAAAATTTGATAATACAAGAATCACTAAATTCAGGTGATTTTGATGTAAGATCTACTGAAAATACTGAATCTATGAGAAAAGGATTAAGTGATGAAGTGTTAACCGAAATAAATAGACTTGGGCCATTGAATCTGGTTTTTTTCCCAAAAATTAGAGCTAAACTTGTTGCAGGTGAAAATATTGCAACTGGTGGAGTAGATCAAAAAGAAAGTAATTTTATTTTTACTTTTGGTCACGGTCAACCAATGGGTTATTCCCATGGTGATGTACAAACAGCTTCAATGGGATTTCGACCAGTTATTATTCATAATCTCCTTAATAGATTTATGTTTGGAACGTTTGTACCTCAATTGACAAGTGCACTCGGTAATGTTGGGGGTTATAATGTTCGTGCTGTTAGCAATATGGAATTAGGACCTTCTGTTGTATTTGTTGAAAGTTGTTATATTGGTAGAATTGATGGATTTCCAGCTAATTGTACTGCATCTCAGGCATATATCCATGCCGGTGTTAATGCCTTTATTGCTTCTTCTAGAGGGAGTCCAGGTCCTGGTTATCTTGATGCAAGAAAAAATCCAAAAGGATTTGGAATTTCTGAATGGCTAAAAACGACAAGGAATCCAGGTCTTCAAGAACCACATTTTTCAGCTCTTATTGCTGTAAATATTTTTGATGATTTAATAGAAAGAAATGTTGATACTGGAACTGCTTTTAGAAATGCAAGAAATAAATTTATGGAGGATGCAGATTCAACTTTCTTCTGGACACCTCCTTTATATATTAATATTCAGACTAGTCAAGATTTAGAGTTCTTCTTCAATAATATACGACCTACTAGTAACGAACAAGATGCAAAATGTATGGAAAAAAAATATACTTGTCTTTTAGAATATAATTTATTTGGAGATCCAGCATTTAATCCATATGAACCGAACAATAGAGGCTAATATTAACTTGAAATCTAATCATCATTTATTATAACTTTTGCGACTGATACTACTTTATCTCCCTTATTTAATTTCATAATTGTAACACCCATGGTATTTCTACCCTGTATGCGAATATCTTTAACTGGTACTCTTACTATCATTCCATTTTTTGTGGCAAGTATAATTTCATCATCATCTGAAGCTTCACGAACATACAAAACTTTACCATTTCTTTCATTTGTTATTATTGTTTTAACACCTTTACTTCCACGATGAGTTTTTCTATAGCTTTTTATTTGAGATCTTTTACCAAATCCATTTTCGGTTATTGTTAGAAGATTTCCTTCTTCTTCAACAACAGCCATTGAAACAACTTTATCATTTTTTCCAAGTTTTATTCCTTTTACACCTCTAGTAACACGTCCAATGGAGCGAATTTCTTCTTCATAAAATCTACAAGCTTTCCCATTTGATGTAGCAAGTATTATATTTTGTTTCCCATCTGAGAGTTTTGTACTTATAAGTTCATCACCTTTATCGAGTATAATAGCTTTTATACCATTAACTCTAATATTACTATAAGCAGATAGAACAGTTTTTTTTATTATACCTTTTAAAGTGGAAAAAACTAAATAGTGATCATTATCAAATTCTTTAATTGGAATTGCAGTTTCTACATATTCTCCTTCTTCTAATCTCGGTAATAAGTTAATTATTGCTTTACCTTTATGATGTCTACTACCTTCAGGTATTTTGTAACCTTTTAACCAAAAAACTTTACCATGATTTGTAAAAAACATTATATAATCATGAGTTGATGTAATAAAGGAATCTACTACAATGTCTTCTTCTTTTGTCCTCATTCCGATTAATCCTTTACCTCCGCGGTGTTGAGTTCGATAAGCTTCAATTGGAATTCTTTTTATATATCCGCTATCCGTAATTGTAATTACAACTTCTTGGATTGGAATTAGATCTTCTATTTCAAAATCAATTTCTCCTTCAAGGATTTCGGTACGGCGTTCATCTCCGAATTTTTTCTTTATCTCTATAAGTTCCTTTTTTATTTCATTCAATATATTTTGTCTGTCACTCAGAAGTCCTTCTAATTCTTCAATTAATTTTTTTATTTCTATAAATTCTCCTTTTACCTTATCTATTTCCATACCAGTTAACTTTTGAAGTCTCATATCAAGAATTGCTTTAACTTGTTCAATAGAAAAAGAAAAACGTTCTATTAATCGATTTTTTGCTTCATCCACTGTTTTACTCCCACGAATTATTTTAATAATTTCATCAATGTTTTTAAGTGCTATCATAAAACCTTCAAGGATGTGCATTTTTTCCTTTGCTTTTAATAAATCAAAATTTGTTCGGCGAGTTATTATTTCAATTCTGTAATCAATATAATGTTGAATTAATTCTTTAAGAGCAAGTATTTTTGGTTCACCTTCTACTATTGCAAGATTAATTATACCAAATGTTGTCTGAAGGTCGGTGTGTCCATATAATTGATTTAGAACAATATCTTCGATTGCATCTCTTTTTAAGTCGATAACAATACGCATCCCTTTACGATCGCTTTCATCTCTGAGATCAGATATCCCTTCAATTTTTTTATTTTTAACTAGTTCAGCAATATTTTTTAAAAGTTTTGATTTATTAACTTGATAAGGTAATTCTGTTATTATGATTTTTTTCTTTTCTTTTTCTTCTATATTTGAACGCCCACGAACTTTTAATAATCCTCTACCCGTGGAATAGGCATTTAGAATACCAGCTTTTCCATAAATAATTCCTCTTGTTGGGAAATCTGGACCTTTTATTATTTCCATTAAATCAGTAGTTGATATATCCGGATTATCAATCATTTCAATAGTTCCATCAACAACCTCAGAAAGATTGTGTGGAGCCATATTTGTAGCCATACCAACAGCTATGCCAGAAACTCCATTTATTAATAAATTTGGAATTATCGCAGGAAGAACTACTGGTTCTTTAAGAGAGCCATCAAAATTATCTGTCCAGTCAACTGTATCTTTTTCGATATCATTAAGCATGTACTTAGTTATCTTAGCCATTCGTGATTCAGTATATCTCATAGCTGCAGCAGAATCGCCATCAACGGAACCAAAGTTACCCTGACCTTCAATTAATGGATAACGTAAGGAGAAATCCTGAGCCATTCTTACCATGGAATCATAGACAGCTTGATCCCCATGTGGATGATATTTACCAAGAGTTTCTCCAACTACTCTAGCTGATTTCTTATATGGTTTTTCAGATACCATACCCATATCATTCATTGCATAAAGAATTCTTCTATGAACAGGTTTTAACCCGTCTCTCACATCAGGTAGCGCACGACTCATGATTACACTCATTGAATAATCAATAAATGCGCGTTTCATTTCTGATTCAATGGCACGAATATAAATTTTTTTAACATCTTCATTAGTCATAAAGAATCACCTTATATATCAAGATTGACAACATCTTTAGCATGATTTTCAATAAATTCTTTTCTTGGTTCAACCTTTTCACCCATAAGAATCGTAAATAATTCATCAGCTTCAACTGCATCATCAACGGTAACTTTTACCGTCATTCTAGTCTCAGGATCCATTGTAGTTTCCCAAAGCTGTTTTGGGTTCATTTCCCCTAGACCCTTGTATCTTTGTGTGTTAACGCCTTTTCCTCCAAATTCTTTAATCCTTTCAAGGCGTTCTCTTTCTGAGAAAGCGTATATAATTTGTTTGCCTTTACTTATTTTAAAAAGAGGAGGTTGTGCAATATAAAGATACCCACCTTCAATAAGAGGTCGCATATAACGGAAGAAAAAAGTAAGTAAAAGAGTTCTAATATGTTCACCATCAACATCAGCATCTGTCATTAAAATTATTTTATGATATCTAGCTTTACCAATATCAAATTCCTCGCCAATTCCAGTACCAATAGCTGTTATTAGTGCAAGAATTTCATTGTTATTAAGAATTTTATCCATACGAGCTTTTTCAACATTCAATATTTTACCTCTCAATGGTAATATTGCTTGAAACTCTCTATCCCTTCCCTGTTTAGCTGAACCACCTGCGGAATCTCCTTCAACAATATATACTTCCGTTTTACTTGGATCTCGGCCAGAACAATCTGCTAGTTTACCAGGTAATGCAGAAGATTCAAGAATTCCTTTCCTCCTAGTTAATTCCCTAGCCTTTCTTGCTGCATCACGCGCTCTACTGGCAGTTATGGCTTTATCTAATATTATTTTAGCTACATTAGGATTTTCTTCAAAATATTCCCCTAATTTCTCATTAGTCAAACTTTCAACAATACCACGAACATTAGAGTTTCCTAGCTTTGTTTTAGTCTGACCTTCAAATTGGGGAGCAAGAAGTTTACATGAAATAACAGTTGTTATACCTTCTCTACAATCCTCACCACTTAAACTAAAATCTTCATTAGCAAATAACTTATTTTTTTTACCATAATCATTGAGAACTCTGGTTAAAGCTCCTTTAAAACCTGATAAGTGCGTTCCACCTTCATGAGTGTTTATGTTATTTGCAAAAGTAAAAATATTTTCAGTGTAACCATCGGTATATTGAATAGCAATTTCTACTTCTACATCTTTTTTCTCTGCATTAAGATATATAGGATTAGGGTGAAGTGGCGTTTTGTTTCTATTAATGTGTGATACAAATTCTTTAATGCCTCCATCAAATTTATAAGTCTCACTTTTTCCACTTTTTTTATCAATAATTACAATTCTTAAACCTGCATTTAGGTATGCTTGCTCCTTTAATCTAGCTGCAATGGTTTCATATTTTATTTCAATGGTTTCAAATATTTCAGGATCTGGAAGAAAAGTTATTGTTGTACCAGTATTTTCTGATTCACCAGTCATTTGTAATGAAGAAACGGCAAAACCATGATCATATTTTTGATAATATTCCATCCCTTTTCTTCTTACTTTCACTTCGAGCCATTTACTAAGAGCATTTACGCAAGATACACCAACTCCATGTAAACCACCAGATACCTTATAAGCTTGATTATCAAATTTACCACCAGCATGAAGTGTAGTCATAACGATCTCCACACCAGACTTATTATATTTCTTATGTATAGATACCGGTATACCTCTACCATTGTCAATGACAGTTACCGATCCATCCTCATTTAATGAAACCTGGATATCTGTGCAGTATCCAGCTAAAGCTTCATCAATAGCATTATCTACAACTTCATAAACAAGATGATGCAGTCCTCGCTCATCTGTACTACCAACATACATAGCAGGATTTTGTTTAACCGCTTTTAACCCTTCCAACACTTTAATTGAACTAGTGTCATAATCTTCATTAGCTTCACTATTTTTTACACTCATAATAATTCACATCAAATTTAAAATTTAGTCTAATCAATTCTATACCTACGGAATTTATTTATCCCATCTCATAATCTAAATTTATATAACCTAATGCATGGAGTGAATACTAATAAATGTTACTATTATTAAACAATTTTATTTTAAAATCTTTCAATAATTTAAAAAATATTTAAAGTTATTATTATATTAACCTTATTGAAATTTTATTTATTGATAAATCAAAAATGAGACTAAAATAAATAAGAGAAATTAGTAAAAAATAATATTTATAACTGGGAAATTATGATAATTAATGCAGATCTCCATATTCATTCTCATTTTTCAAAATCTGCAAATAAAGATATGAATATTAAAAGAATTTCCTTGGAAGCACCAAAAAAAGGATTAAATTTGGTAGCAACAGGGGATTGTCTACACCCTGGATGGATCAATGAAATTAAAACATGTAATTATATAGATGAAGGAACATTTGAACTTAATCAAACTAAATTTATATTAAGTACCGAAATTGAAGATAAAAACCGTATCCACCATTTGATATACTTTTATGATTTTTCAAAAATTGAGGAATTTAAAGAAAAAATAAGGAATAAAACATATAATATTGACAATGATGGAAAACCAAAAATTGATATGGATGGTGGAGAAATCGCATCAATTGCAAAAGATATTGATGCTTTAATAGGACCTGCCCATATATTTACACCTTGGACTGGTGTTTATTCTATTAAGAAATCCCTAATTGAATGTTATAAGGATTTGACAGATTATGTAAAATTTGTTGAACTAGGCTTGAGCGCTAACTCTGATTTAGCAGATAGAATAAAAGAATTACATAGTTTAACCTTTCTATCTAATTCAGATTCTCATAATCCACATCCTGTGAGATTTGGTCGTGAATTTAATAGATTTAAGGTAAATGATGTAACTTTTAATGAAATTAAAAAAGCAATACTTAGAATTAATGGAAATAAACCTATTTTAAATGTAGGTCTACCTCCACAAGAGGGAAAATATTTTGAAACTGCATGTATCTTCTGTAATAAACATTATGAATTGAATGAAGCAAGATTTATCAATTGGAAATGTTCCTGCGGTAATAAAATTAAAAAAGGTGTCAAACATCAAATTGAAGAAAAATCTTCTTTTTTAGAACCACAACATCCTTATCATAGACCTCCCTACTTATGTACCATACCATTATCAGAGATAATAACAAAAGCTACAAGTCAACGTAACCCCTTTACAGATATATCTTTTAAAAGATGGGATGAATTAATATCTGCATTTGGAAACGAAATAAATATATTATTTGATGTAGAAATAAAAGATATAGCTAAAGTAACTGTACCAGCGATAACTGAAGCGATTAATGCTTTTAGGGAAGGAAATTATATAATAAAACCCGGTGGTGGAGGAAGATATGGTTATATAGAATTCCCAAAAGAAAAAGATTTGTTAATATTAGCTTTGGATAAAAAAAATAAATTTTAATAAAAAAGAATAACATGAAAATAGATTATTTGTATAAAGATGGTGAACAAAAATTTTTAAAGATTCTAAATAAATCAAAAAAATCCAATATTTTGCAGGATGTTGTTAATTTATTATACAAAATGTTTGAAAAATATAGTTGGGTAGGTATTTATATTGTCAAAGATAATAATTTAATACTTGGCCCATGGAAAGGTAGGCAAGCAACAGATCATAATAAAATTCCAATTGGAAAAGGTATATGTGGTTTCGCTGCAAAAACTGGAAAAACAGAATTGATAAATAATGTAAATACTGATAAAAGATATTTGGCATGCTTTATTAGTACAAAATCAGAAATTGTAGTCCCAATTAAAAGAAATGATATTGTAATTGGCGAAATAGATATTGATTCTGATAAAAAAGATGGATTTAACCAAAAAGACTCTGTTTTTTTAGAAAGTTTAGCAGCCAACAGAACATTTATTAAACTTATTGACGATTATGAGGCATGAACAAAGTCGACGAGTTCCTCCAAAACTACCATGTAGAATCAACAAAAAAAAGCTACAGAGTCAGCCTGAACAGATTCTTTAAAACCATAGAAGCAAATCCAAACACCTACTTTGATGAAAATAGAGATTTTCTTAATGATGTCAAGATTCTATGGAGTAAACTACTACTTGAAGAACGACCTCCGCTTTCAATAAAGCAGAATCTGATGGTAGTCAAAACATTTCTAGAAGAATATAATGTGGTTATTCACCAGGGTGAATGGAGGAAGATGAGAAGAAAGATACCTGGAAGTCGTGCTGCGACACTGGATCAGGCTCCTACATGTAAGGATTTAAAGAAGATATTGACACATGCGAATGCTATGAAGAGGGCATTGTTTCTCATTGCCTGTTCATCGGGTATGAGGATTTCAACTTTATTAAAACTCGAACCAGGTGATATTGACTTGGAATTAAATCCCCCTAAGATCACGATTCCGGGTGGTATTACTAAATCAGGGAACCCAAGGTTTTGTTTCATGAGCTTTGAAGCTAAAGCAGCACTTCTGGAGTTTTATAAGGTCAGAAGTCAGTATCTTGAGACTGCTATCAATAGAAGTAAGAATAAACCCCATGTAGTAAAAGATCCTGATGATCCTACTGTTTTTCCTGTTTCGTATCATACTGCTCGTCAGATGTGGAGTCGTCTTCTTGATAAATCAGGATACGGCAGGCGTGATAAGACCACTGGTAGGTATATCATGCATATTCATACTCTTCGTAAGTTTTTCAGATCGAATATGACTTATGCTGGTGTTCCTTTGGATGTTGCTGAGGCTTTGATGGGTCATGAAGGTTATTTAACAGATGCTTATAGACGCTATTCGGTTGAGCAGTTGGGTGAAATGTATTTGAAAGGTGTTCATGCGGTCACGGTTTTTGAGGGATCTGCTGATATTAGTGATATAAAAAAACAATTGAAGGATAAGGATGACGAGTTGGATGTGTTGCAAAAGGAGATGGATGTTATGAGGAGGCAGATGAATATTCTTATGACTGATAAGCTTATAGAACTTGATAAAAAGGGAAAATAAATAATAAAATTAATTCTTAAAAACAAAGTAGTTTTTCTCCAGTGTAATAAAATCCAATTTTATTAAATGCATACAGATTATGTAAACTTTCTTCCTTTGTTTTTATATTCTCTCTATAATTACAATATTCTTCGTTTGTCATTTTCATTTTAGTATATTTAAAATCCATTATTTTCCACAAATTTTTTTCAATATTTAATATCCAATTATTTAATTGGGTTTTTTCCTCTTTGTTTAAGTTCCAAATAATATCCATTGGAATTCCACATAATAAAAATCTTGTATTTTGTGATACTGTCTGTTTATTGATGTCAGGTATTTGAAATCCTATATTATTTCCTAAAAGAGGATATAATGTATATTTATCAAATATTTCTTCAGGTTTCCAATTATCTAAATGATTTTTAATTGTTTTTCTTACAATTGTTCTAACAAATCAGACACAATCCTTTAGTTTTACTGTTGCACTAAGATACGCTACAGGTTTTACCTC
>JAJISJ010000159.1 GCA_022848765.1 Thermoplasmatota archaeon | reverse complement strand
TTGCACCAAAATAATTGTATTTGTATTAGAAACAATTCAAATAATATCTTATAAGTTGATTTCTAGTGTTATCCTAAAGCCTGGGTAATTTTTAATATTAAGTGCGAACGATTGCATTATAATAATTTAAATCCAATAAAATTCTATTTCTTTGATTTGTTTTGATTTAATCACTTCTTTTGATTTCTAATCTTCGAGTATTTATACTCAGTTTTATTCATTAATTACTTACTGAGCTCATTAACAAAAATTCAAAATAGTGATAAAAATAAGAGAGTATTTTCAGTGAAATTTTATAATTATAAAAATATTATTATAATTATGCATTCGATTGCAGCTGATTTTATTTTACGATAAGACAATCCCTCTTGTCAAAGGTTTTTAAAATATTTTTAAAATTTTTTTATCCTCTTCCTCTTACTCCACCCAAGAATTTATCCTTTTTTAATTTTGGGTTAAATCCCTTCTTGTGCATTACCCCTTTAAGGTAACTCATATACTCTTTCCTTTGCTCAAC
>JAJISJ010000158.1 GCA_022848765.1 Thermoplasmatota archaeon | reverse complement strand
TTGTTTAAGTCTTTTAAGCAGCGAATTAAACAGATCATCCAGTACCTTGGGCGAAAGCTCATAGTCATGAAGCTCGATCACGTGCAAGAGGGTAAGATCGGAGCCAAATCCTTTGGCCAGCTTCCAGGCAAAATCCCTTTCCACTTCTTCTCGATCTGAAAAATCTGTGGGTACAATAATTTTTTTAAATCGAGGCTTTCCACTCTTTTTCTTTGTCACAAGGATGGGAACAGGGGAATTCCTTAAGACCTGGTTGGCAACACTCCCGATGAAGAGTCTCTCTATGGCAGACAGCCCTTTTCTTCCGATCACGATCAAATCGACTTTCTCTTCCTCTGCAGTCTCTATGATCGTTTTTGCAGCAGAGCCTTCTTTGACAATGGCTTTTAAAGGAATCCCTTTAGCTTTCTTCAGTGCCGTAAACTTCTTTTTTGCTTCTTCCTTTATAAAATTTAATCTCCTGACGAGGTCTTCTCTTATAACATAAGCCGCATCGTAAAGAGCCGGAGAAAAATCAGGAA
>JAJISJ010000157.1 GCA_022848765.1 Thermoplasmatota archaeon | reverse complement strand
ATTATACCATAAATTAAACCTACTATTCCACCTTTTTCCATTTTCTCACACCTCAATACTATCAACAAACGATAACTTATTAAATTTACACTTGTAACATTATTACTTGCTGATTATGATGGTGATGGTTAGCATGATTATTAGTACCAGTAAGTTGCTAGTGATGTAAACTTATGGGATTTGACAAAATACAATTATAAAGATTTTACCTCCAAAGTTTTATAATTCATAAAATACAAATATATTAAATTGTGGTGGAGATGGAAAGGAAAATCGTGATATTAGTAGTGACTATGCTAATTATAACTGCATTTGTCACAAATGTTTTAGCAAAACCAAAAAACCAAGCAAATGATGGATTGAAACCGGGTGTTGATTTCAGTGGCCCACATTATCTTCTAAATATACTCGGTAAGAAAAACATTGGTAATGGAAGTTACGATGACCCTGATAGACGAAGTATTTTTGTTCCCCTTGAAGGAAATACAAGGATAATGATGAAACTGGGTACTGATTTCAGAGTT
>JAJISJ010000156.1 GCA_022848765.1 Thermoplasmatota archaeon | reverse complement strand
TAATTCAGGTGTCCAGAATAAATGATAAAATAAACCCTGATCATTCATACCTTGCAAAGGTGCTATCCAATCTGGATTATTGGTGTATGATTCCATCTGTATTGGAAAGTTCATATCAAATATAACTCGTCCAAATTTTTCTTCCTCAGCTGGGAAAAAATGCATATATACATTAAAAGTTAGTTTCCAATCAAAATTGGTTCCAACTAAAATATTTTCTCCTTCAGATGCTGTAAAACCAGTACAAGCAGATACAGAGTTTACTGTGGATACAACAGTTCCAATCAACAGTGTCACTACTAAAATTCCAATTATCTTCTTCATATTATATCTTCTCCCTAGATAGTCTCCCTGATAATATAATGCAATCCCAATTTAAAAGATTAACGCATGTTAACTACATACATTTTATTGCAACATTTGTAACATTATTACTTGCTGATTATGATGTTGATAGAGAAGATGATATCTTATTCATCTTCAAAAATAATTTCATATCCCTCCTTAAAAAGAAATGCAACAAT
>JAJISJ010000155.1 GCA_022848765.1 Thermoplasmatota archaeon | reverse complement strand
GATACACATGGCATGCCGCCAGACATTGTAAAAAATATTGCTAATGGAGAAGGGGTATCAATAAAAATCCCCAAGAATTTTGACTCGATGATAGCAGAACTTCATTCACATGAAAAAAAAGAGGAAATTACGGAAAAAATAAGACAAAATCTTCCGGAAACTATTCGTTTATACTATAAAGATCATTACGTAAAAGAATTTGATGCAGAAGTTTTATGGAAAAACGATACAGAAAATGGAACTGAAATAATTCTTGATAAAACTGCATTTTATCCAGAAGGTGGAGGTCAACTTGGGGATTTTGGAACAATATCTAAAGATAACCTAAGATTAAAAGTTAAAAAAGTTGTAAAAGAAGGTAATTCAATAATTCATATAGTAGACGGAATTCTAAATGTTGGTGATAAAATTCGTGGAAAAATCGACTGGGATCAACGTTATACATTTATGAAACACCACACTGGGACGCATGTAGTTAATGGAGCTCTTAGGAAATTACTTGGTGATCATATATGGCAGGCAGG
>JAJISJ010000154.1 GCA_022848765.1 Thermoplasmatota archaeon | reverse complement strand
CTGATTTTTATCCCCACTTGCCAATAAAGTTTGCTAACTTTTTCCCGCTCCAAACTTCAATCAAAAGGGCAGTAACGTACATATCAGAGGTTATAAGGCACTATCTCCGCTCATTCCTTCCGAGAGAAAATGGTTATTCATTTTTTATGTTGTTCTTCCTTCGAATGCCATAGCAAGCCATACACAATCCTTTAACTTTAGCTTTATTGTTGCATCCAGGTACATTGCAGGTTTTGCCTCTGTTGTCTTGGTATTTCATTCTCTTTTCTCCCTTTCTATGGTGGTTCCAACTCATTAGTCAAAAGTTAATTTGTCATATTCCTATGTTGTAAGGTTATCCGCAATTTTCTCATTTTAAACCTATATCAGAATCTGCTCTAATATAATATATTTGTGGCACAATTATTCCTCTGATCATCGTTTATTATAATATTTTCTTTTAAATAAGGTATTATAATTAGGACTTCTGTACTTAAAGTCGTAATTTTGCTCTTAAAATCCTTCAATTTTCATACTTTAAGTGCAAA
>JAJISJ010000153.1:227-528 GCA_022848765.1 Thermoplasmatota archaeon | reverse complement strand
AGTGATAGAGCACTACGTCAACTTATGAGAATACAAGTCCCTGACGGAGTAAATATCGAAATTGTTTTGAGATCCTAAAACAAAAACTCTTTTTATCATGTTTTGCTTACACCTGTCTTGGTTGAGATTATGCCGAGGTAGCAAAGTCTGGCCTAACGCGCCGGCCTTGAGAGCCGGTTCTCCATCTGGGGAGCAGGAGTTCGAATCTCCTCCTCGGCGCTTTGGTATTTTTTAACGAAAGAAGTAAAAACAAGTTGTTCATTATTAGTAAGAATATGAAAATTAGAAACATTCAACTCAA
>JAJISJ010000153.1:0-217 GCA_022848765.1 Thermoplasmatota archaeon | reverse complement strand
GACGATATACAAATCTAAATGAACGTCCTAACAAATTTCGTATTGATCACAATAGTAATATTACCCAAGTTCATGATGAAAAAAAGGGTGAGGCCATCATTGAGTTTCAATATTCTGCGAGTTATGGTGCAGTGGGTATGATAAAAATAGAAGGTTCTTTGATATACGAGGGTGAAGATGCAAGTAAAATTGCCAATGATTGGAAAAATACACGAAA
>JAJISJ010000152.1 GCA_022848765.1 Thermoplasmatota archaeon | reverse complement strand
CAAAAGCGACACTAAGGCCTACTTCACCATGATCCAAAAGATACTTGTAACGCTCATTTGTTTCTTCAGCACTACCAAAACCTGCAAACTGCCTCATAGTCCAAAGACGTCCACGATACATAGTAGGATGAACACCACGAAGAAACGGATGAACTCCTGGAAAACCAATATCTTTAGTATAATTCAAATGTTCAATATCTTCTGGAGTATATATATTTCTGATTTCTGTTCCAGATAAATTTTCAAACTTATCTTTTCTTTCTGCTTGATTTTTAATAAGCTTTGAATAATGGTTTTTTTCCCATTCTACCTTCTTTTCTTTTATTTTATTTATATCTTTTTTGTCATACATATGAGATTCCCCGATTAGAAATCAACACCTTTTCGAGCTATAATTCCTTTTTGATATGGATGTTTAATTTCAAGCATCTCGGTAACAATATCTGCTATCTTGATAACTTCTGGATGAGAATATCTCCCAGTTAATATAAGTTCAAGTTTTTCTGGTTTATTATTAATAAGATTTAATAAATCTTTAA
>JAJISJ010000151.1 GCA_022848765.1 Thermoplasmatota archaeon | reverse complement strand
CTCATCTGCTTAAATAACTCTTTCATCTCATTATACATTGATTCATATTGTAGCTTAATATTTCTGATTTCTTCTGCAATATCTCCAGAATTACTTTTCTCTGCATCCATATTTCTTTCAGTAGTTTCTTTTTCATTTTCATATAATTCATCTTTTTTTAGAGCTCTTCCAAAGGGCACCTTTCTTTCGGTAGTTTCTTTTTCATTTTCATTTAATTCATCTTTTTTTGGAGCTTTTCCAGAGGGCGCCCCACAGTGTGGGCACTTAGCATCCTTGTCGCTAATCTTCCCACCACATTCCCGACAATTAATAATCATCATCATAAACTCCTATTGTTGTTAAATTTAAATTTGCATATTTGGATAAACCTTCACCCACTTATCTAAAGAGGTGAAATAAAGTCCTGCTTCTTTTTCCCTCTATTGAACCTTTCCCATATCTTATCTCCAATCTCATTATAATCGCAGGCATTTGTTCTTATATTATTCAGTTTATCAGCACAGGCTACTATTCTTATATCCAAGGAGGCTGTTTTCAAG
>JAJISJ010000150.1 GCA_022848765.1 Thermoplasmatota archaeon | reverse complement strand
AGATGAAACATTTAAAATGCGAAGTCAAGGCGTTGGCGTTTTAACAAAGGAAGATGCATTAAAATTGTGTGCATGTGGACCAACGACTCGTGCCTCTGGTGTGAAAAAAGACGTCCGATTGGATCAACCCTACTTTGCGTTTGGTGATCTTGACATGGATTATATCACACCTGATGTTCTCACTGGTGAGGTTAATGGCGATGTGTACGACAGAATTATTGTTCGATTGCTTGAGGTCAAGCAATCCATTGATCTTATTGAACAGTGTATTGATAAAATGCCTGCAGGCGATATTGTTTCAGAAGCAAAGATTCCAAAATTACTTGCTGAACTAAAGAAAGCAAAAGGCGAAGGCATTGGGAGAATGGAGGCGCCACGTGGAGAGGTGTTTCATTATGTGAAGCTGGATGGAAATGAATATCCATATTCGTGGAAGGTTCGTGCTCCGACTTATAATAATATTCTTCCATGGGTCCCTATGCTTCTTGGAGAACAAATTGCAGATATTCCTATTGTTGCTGCTTCAACCGATCCCTGTAT
>JAJISJ010000015.1 GCA_022848765.1 Thermoplasmatota archaeon | reverse complement strand
CTTTCCCCTATAAAGATGAAAAAAATATTTATATTATATTGGTTCACGATGGATATTAAATCCTAATATATCATATTCTTCAATATCATCTAATAATGTTTCATATGTTTCTAGTTCTAGGTTATAATTAGAGATATTTTGATAAAATAAGTTTAATATTATTGTAACATTCCCTTGGTTTGCAACTCCATCTATATAGGTTATATTCTCAGTTAGTTGTTTAAGTAAAATGCTTGCATTATATCTAAACATTGAAAGTTTTTCGCCAGAATTAGTTAAATTAATAAATATGTCAATTAATTTTATATAATTTATATTATCTGTATATTTTTTAGAATTATTGAAAAATATTGATGAACTCTTATAATTTTGACTTGATGTAAAAAATGTTTTAATTGCAATATCGCAATTAGAATTTGTCATATTTTGATATTCATTCATTTTAATTTGATCGATTTGATTTAGAGTTTCATTGTATAGAAATAATGCTAAATCAAAATAATAATTACCTAATAATCTATCTCTTGTAGCAGAATCCTCCAATATTAAGGATTCTAGGAAAACATTATTAAAATTATTATTTTTTTCTTCTATTGATTGAATTTCATTATTGTGTAATTCATAAATTAGATTTATTTCTGAATTATAAATTGTAAATGATACAAAATAAGTTATTAAACTAAATATTATTATTAAAGAAATTATTATTACAATATTTTTTTTATCAATAGATAATGACATTTTTTTCTCCTGTTATAGATTATTTAATTATTTATTAAATCTATCCTGTGGTCATCCCAAAAAAATAATGAACAAACATTTGGATTTTTCGTACTAGACCATTCGATAAATGATAAATCAGTTAGAGGTTTTCCCAGATTTTCATGAGTTATTGAATAAACAAGACCTGTCCCACTTCTATTTAATGAATATATTATATCATTTGTGCCATGGTTTTCAACTTTAATTTTATACCAATCATCATATAAATATCCATATTCATAATCAGACCATAATTTATACCATTGTCCATTTGGCTTTAAAAACGAAAGTTCTAATAACCAATTATTTGGATCATTTAAATCAGCATAACTATAATCAAATTTTAATTTTATGATATTTGCTCCATTTGGATCCTTGAAATTTAAATATAAATCAGAATCCTCACTTGTATTTCCGCATCTAAACCATATTTCCCAAGATTTTATGACACTATTATTTATATCCGATAATGTATAATTCCAATATTGAGAATAATTTGAAGAGCGAATTTTTGTTTTAAACGAATTTGAAGTTAAATATCTATAATTTTCAGAAACTTCAAAAACATTTCCGAATAATTCATTACTTGTTTCAAACCATTTTCTTGAAAAGTATGATTGAGTTGCATTATTTTGAAATGTATCATCTGTAAAATCTTCAATTAGATAGTTTGGCGTTTCATAACATATTACTCTTGAGACTGTTGGATCATCATCAAGGGTCATTCCATCATCATCAAGATCTATACCATCATCTACATTTGGATCGTCCGTATATTCTATAGCATCATTTCCAATAGTACCATTACTATCCCAGTATACGATTCCTTGATTTGATATTAATGCATTATTTGATGCGTTTTGATTTACACTTACATTATACTTTATTGTTATTGTATTCTCCCCGGGGATTTCTCCATTCCATGTGATATTTCTTTTAATTGGATCGTAATTAATTAATCCATTTGTGGCTCTTTCTGAACCATTAATAAATGTTGTATTTAAAGGGATAGGATTTTCATATTCATTTCCGTCATAATCATGCTGTAAAGCATTGCCAGTATTAGTTATTGAAATTGTATACTCAAGTATATCATTGTTTTCTACATCTCCACTATTTATATCCTCAACAGTATTTCTTGCTATAATATTTGTTGTAGCATATCCCGCGAAAAGTAAATTATCTATAAAAACAGCACTATCAAATAGATTATCACCAGAATCAATTAAATTAAATGTAACTGTAATTATTTCATTTGGAGATATAGGATGATAAAAACCACCGATTTGAATCAAATCTGAAGCACCTCCATCTGCTCCAGGATTTCGTATATTTCTATCAACTAAATCAACATCACTAGGATTACCATCCTGAGAAAAAATATCAAAACCAGAGCCTCCAATATCATTTGCATCCATTACAAAATAACCACTATTTACATCAAAAATATAGTTTGATATCCCTTGGGATGGAGAATCTACGGAAACTGTTAATTTATCATTAAATTTTGTTCCAACATATTCAGGATATTCAGTGCTAAAAAATTGAATATCATAAAATATATAATGATAAAAATTTGGAACTTGTAATTCCATAATAAGTGTTACCTCATCCCGAGGATAACCATATTCACCTTTAAACCATGTACCTCTTTCATCTCCAGGATTTTCTTCACCTGTGGTTGCGATTTGACAACCTGCAATTCCAGTACTAAGCATCGCAAATGTTGTACCATGAGTAGGCTGAATACTTCCTAGGGAAGATAGTACAATTCCTTGTTTATTTTGATTATCTGTATTTTCATATGAGCAATCTATTAGAAATGAAGGATCTGTTAATATTGCTAAAGCCAAATCTTCTCCATTATATACATCTGCTTTTACTTGATTAATAAAATGTTGAGATGATGTTGATAATATGAAGATAATTATGAAATAAGTTAATAATTTAAGTTTTAAATTCTTCATTATTATCCACCTCCATAATTTATGATCTCAAGGTCATTAGAGTTAATTGATTCAAAATCTTGTTCACTATTTAGGGGGATTACTATACATTCCCAAACATCTTCTAGAGCTGTTTCATCAGATATTAAAACACTCTTATCAGTATCCCCAATAAGTACAGAAATATAAGACTGTAAAATTTGTTCAGATGAGAGAATATGAGAAAATATCTGAAATTCATCAATATAACCTAACCAAAACCTACTGCTAGCAGCTCCATGGCCCATTTCCATACTACCCTCCTCTGTACCAATAGAATATTGCCTATATCCATCATTAGATTCATCAACAGGAACACCGTCAACATAAATTCCAATTTTATCCAATCCAGCATCCCAAGTACAAACAATATTATACCAAACATTACTGGATAAATTATCAGACCTAACTACCGTATCAACCTTTTTACCTTTATTAACACGTACAGCAAAATGAATTTGAGAACCATATTGAAATATCTTCACAAAATTTTCATTATCTTGACTAGCTTCAAAAACAACTCTATGATTATCTGTTATAACATCACTTTTTAACCAAAATGAAATTGTAAAATGATTTCTATAAATTGCATTAAAAACATTTGGTAAATTATTAAATGAGATATGATCAGATGCCCCATCAAAATAATATGCACCTCCAATGATACCCTCATTTGTCCATTTAGCAGTTACTACTTCTCCATCATTCCCATTACCTGAATAATCCCTAGTAAAATTTGAGCTATTAACATCAAAAGTAAGTATAACATCAGCTATTGGGAATCCATTTACTAACCAATTATATACAAATCTACTTGCATTTGGATATAAATCTTTAATAATATAGTTAAAACATATAAGATCTTCAGCAGAAGAATTTGTTGTAAGACTTGAAACCAACATATAAGGATAAGGAGATGAATCATTTAATTCAAAATTTCCATTTAGAATACCATCAAATAGTATTTCCTCCAAACCATCATTATTTGTACTAAAAATCATGACTCGAACTCTGTTAGATTCGTTATATAATCTTGGTATATTATCAAAAATACCACCGATTTCCCATCTATTATTATAGATTTCAGATAATATTATTGAACCATCCATTGTTTTAATAATAACTCTATAATTATCTAAATAATCCCCACCCATATGCTTTATAAAGGTATATCCTTCACGATCAACAAATCCTGCTAATTCTACGTTTATACTATCAGATTCAAAAGGTAGAGGAAAAACAAACAAATAAATTGAAGTAATTGAAGATACTGCAATTAGTAATAAAACCATACCTCCAACTAATTCTGAAACTGCATAATCTCTTTTAATTAACCGGTAATAGTGCATCTTCCTACCAACATATCATATTCTTGCTCTTTAATTATATATAATATACGTGTTATTTTTACATAATGATTAAATTTATGATTTGTTATTTTTTTTTTTAAAACATGAATTTAAAAACAACAAATGAAATCAAAATTAAAGCAAAACCATATCTTATACCTGAGGATAATTTACCATCCATCATAAATCCTCCTAGTAAACCTCCTCCTATACTTTGAACAAGAACAAAGGAAAAGAACATATATTTTAATAAATCATGATCAATTGGAGCAATCATCATATTTCCAATTGTTTGTCCAGCCATCTTATCTTGGAGATCAAATATTGCAGCAAATATTGTCTTATCAATAATTAATATTACTGCTAAAAATACGAAAAAACTGATGAATATTACGATACTATATAATGACATTTCAATTCTTCTTTGCTCTTCTACTTTTTTTGCTTGATCTATCTCCAATGCAGCTGCATTAAAAACTGATGAAGTATTGCCTCCTATCTCTAGAGCTTTTTTAATTGTTATTACCAATCTTTTTACCATATCTGTCTTCATTCTTTTTGCAAAATTATCAAAAACATCATTTATAGATATGCCCCATGATAATTGAGACGCCATCTTCTGTAGTTCAAAAGTTAATTTTCCATGTTCTCCCTTTGATGCTGATTTTATTGCATCAAAGACTGTCATCCCAGAAGCAGTGGAGCCACTTATTTCCCTTAAAAAATCAGGTAATTGATTTTCAATCTCCCTTCTCTTTTTTGAAATTAAATGATTATAAAATCCTATTGGTCCTAAAAATGATAAAATACCTAAAACAATATAATCAACACCTGATAAAATATTTTCAGAAATAATTGTAAAACCAAAAAAAGTTAATAATCCTAATACAAAAAGAATAACTGAAAAACTTGAAGATAATATTATCAATAATAAAATCGTATTATCTTTTCCGTATACTTTTTTAGCATTGTATTTTTTTTGAATAAATGGATTTTTCATACGGAATCTCCCATTCCAGATTTCATCATTATATAGAATCCAAAATAAGCCATTGGTAGGATACCAAATGCTAAAATAAATAGAAAATCAAAAGATACACCTCCACTTGTAAGCCCCATAATTGAAAATATAATTACAAGAAAAAGCGGGAATGCTATTACAGTCACAACAAAAGCTTCTGCCATTATTGCTAATGATTCTAAATTCCTCCTCCTTTCAAATAAGTCAGATTCCATATATCTCTCAACACATCTATTAAAATATGGCCCCAATTCACTGCCTGATTGGATAACACCTATCATACCTTGAATAAATTCTTTAAATTTTTCTGAAGGGGAGATGTGTATAGCATTTTTAAGGGCAGTAATTGTATCAATCCCCATCAATTCAATTTCCGTTGTGATTTTTTGTGCTTCCTTTTGAATGTCACCATATAATTTAACTGTTGAAAGTGTTTCAAATATTTCTGCTGGAGATATTCCTGCTAAAGACATGGTATTAATAAAATTTGTAGCATAGGGTAGATATCTATCAATATTTTTACCTCTATTTTTAGATTTAGCTGATGGAAGAGATAAATAATATAACCCCATGCTTAATGGTACGATCGATGAAATAATAAGAATTAAAAATGCTGTAATTTGATTTGCAAAAATTAAATAAATCACTGAGGAAGTAGCAAAAGAGGAAATAAAACCAAGTATTATATTCATGAATACCATTGAATAATACTCTTTATATACCATGCTGATATCAGCTTTTTCTAGAAGCCAATTTTTACTGGTTTCATTTATATTAAACTTATCAAAAGCGTTTGAGAATATTCGTCTACAAAATCTACTATACTTTGTAGATTTCAATCTTTCATCTCCATACTAATTCGATCAAGTATACCTTCAGGATTTTTTTTATATTCTGAAACAATCTTTCCTACTTCTTTATAATCTCGAATATTATTATGAATCATCCATTTAAGAATAGAAATTCTATTCATAATCTCATTATTCAATTGCTTTTCATTCCAATCATTCTGTAATTTAATGTTATTTAATATTTTACTAGAACCACTGCTATCAAATCTATCATCTGTTTTTGATATCCATTTATGAGGTTCCATAAAAATTAGCTGATTAGTATCTGGATCTAACTTGATTATTTCTGTTACGCTTGTCATTCTTCTTACAGTTTTACCATCAATTTCAACAGCATTTTGAAAAACGATTATATCAAGAGAAGTTAGAAGAGCACGAGGTAGAGAAATTGGAGGATTTTCTAATCTTTGAATTAAAGTATGTATTGTACTTGCATGAACAGTAGAATATGATGTATGACCCGTGGCCATTGCTTGAAATAAACTATAAGCCTCTTTACCTCTTACCTCACCAACAATAATAACTTTTGGTCTTTGTCTTAAGGCTGCTCTAATTAAATCAAACATGTCAATGTCCTTTCCAGTTTTATTTTCTTCAGAAGAAGAAAAACCTTGTCGTGTTGTTCCAGCAATCCAATTAATATGAGGTAAACTTACTTCACGAGTATCTTCTATTGATATAATTTTATGAGAACTTGGAATAAATAGTGATAATGCATTAAGAGCTGTGGTTTTTCCACTTGCAGTTCCACCACAAAATAGAATTGAAGCACCTTTTTCTATGCAAATCCAAAAATATGCAGCCATTTCTATAGATAATGATTTAAATTTTATAAGATCAATCGGTGTTAGAGGATTTTTCCGAAATCTACGTATTGTATATGTTGATCCATCTGTTACTGTTTTTGCAAGAGTTGCCTGCAATCTGGAACCATCTGGAAGTTTCCCATCGACGATCGGTGAATATATGGATATTTGTTTACCACAAATTTGAGAAAGACGAACAACAAACGAATCCAATTCATCATCTTCTTTAAAAATAATATTTGTTGATATTTCATCAAATTTCTTATGATAGAGAAATATAGGTATATTTGGACCATCACAAGATACATCTTCTATACCTTCATCATGCATAAGAATATCGATTCTTCCATAGCCAAGAAATTCCCTAAACAAATGATAAAATATTTTTTCTTTAGATTTTTCTATTAGCAAATCTTTTTCATTTTTTGAAAGTTTTTCCTCATTATTTTCATTGATAGGAATCTTTGGTAAAGGTTTATCAATATTTTTTTTCTTAGTTTTAATTAAATTAAATCTGCTTTTTTCAGTTTTATTATTTTCCCTTGGATAAAATTTAATATCATTATCTATAATAACCTGTTCTAATGTTTCTTCAAGATATTTTTCTTTTCCAATCATATCCATTTTAGATACATCAACATCTGCAAGCATTTTGAATAAATGAGATAATTCCTTTTTAATTAATTTTTCAGATTCATTTAGAACTGGTTCAGTAACTTCATAGATGTAGTCATTAATATCATTATAATATACTATTCTTCTGGTACCAAGACCCTTCCAACCAAAACCCCTTTTTTCTTCAATAATTTCTTTTTTAAATTTTGTGCCATTTAATTTTTTAAAATGGTAATCCTTAATTTTTTTTTCTTCAGTTAAATTTTCCTGTAAATCCTTTTTAGTATTATCTCTTTCTTGTGATAATCCAACTTTTTCTTGTAATAAAACTTCATTGTCAATTTCTTCTTGTTTTTGTTTTTTTTCTTGAGCTTTTTCTAAAAGTCCCATAAAAATCACTTTATCTTATTAATTACTCTTTCATAAAGTTCAAAATCTTTTGATTTTATGAATTCGTTTATTATCTCTTCAGGTAGTTTTTCTAAAAGATTATCTGTTATTAAAAGAACTTTTTTGATATCTTCATCAAAAAATGTTTTTTCTTCTTCTATTATTTCCCCATCATTTTTATTTTTATGATCTTTTTGTTTTTTTGTTTTCTCATAGTCATTAATTTTTTTATTTGATTTTTTATTTTTCTTAGAATTTATTTTTTCATTTCGTAAATCTTGAGTTTTTTCAGTTTCTCCATTTTTATTTTTTTTAGATTTAAATAAGAAAAATCTTTTTTTATTATTTTTTTTCTTATCTCTTTCTTCTATTTTTTGTATTTTATCATCACGCTTTGAAACATTGAAAGTTAGTTCTTTGGTGTTTGATTTATCTTCCTTAATATTAAAGGTTATTTCTTTTGTATCTTCGATTGATTTTTTATGAAGTTCATTTTCGAATATTTTTTTTCCGGTATTCAAATCTGTTGTTTGAGGTTTTTTTTCAATAGATTTTCTTATTTCAATAAATTCTAAGTATGGTTTAGTGTCCTTTTTTTCTTGTTTATCAAAATTTTGATTATTTTCTACTGTTTTTTCATAGTTGGCGATTAATTCATCTATTTTTTCGCCGGTATTTGATTTTTTATTTTTTATTTTTTTATTTGTATTTTGTTTTTGTACATTTTGTGAACTAAAAACTTCCATTCCTGTTGATAAAAATATTTCTAATTCAGATGAGTTTTTAACCTTATATTTACTCTTATTTATTTTTAGCATTCTTTCCAAATCTCCTAAGATTTAGTAGATGCATAAATAGTAAGAATTTTATTGCATCCCATTTTCCTTCGCAAAATATGTAAGTAGATATTAATTTAATATATTTTTCTATCATTAATCGAAAAATAAAAGGATTATATTAATATTGGATTTTGTAATATCATAAAATTAATGGACGAAATAAGTTTATATTTGAATATAACAAGATTATTTGTAGGTTGTTTGATTCTTTTATATGCTTCTTATACAGATATTAAAACAAGAAAAGCTTCTGATATTTTGTGGATAATAATTGGAATTATTGGTGGATTTTTATTAATTATCGATATTTCTTTTATTGGAATTGAAAATGTAATTAGTTTACTTTTAATTCCAGTGATGATTATTGTTATATATTTATTATTTCAATTTTTACCTTTTTTTGGGGGAGCTGATGTTAAGGCTCTGATGTCTTTAGCGATTTTGGTACCATTTGAACCAAGATTTTTTATGTTTCCTATATGGGGTTCAATTATGCCTTTTACATGGATAATTCTATCTAATTCTGTTTTTATTTATCTGGTAATTCCGATTTCTTTATTTTTTTATAATTTGTATAAAAGAAATTTAGATGTTCCTTATTGTTTTTTAGGTTATAAAATTGATTTATATAAAGCAAAAGAAAGATTTGTTTGGCCTCTTGAAAAAATTGAGGATGGGAAAATAAAAATTTCTTATTTATCAATGAATAAGGATAATGATGATATTTATGAGAAGTTCGAAGAGGAAGGAATTAGTAATATTTGGGTTACCCCGAAAATACCATTTATGATTCCCTTATTGATAGGTTTTATTTTATCCTTTTTTGTTGGTGATATTTTATTTTTGATAATGAGTATGATTTTATAGGTTAAAATTGTTAAATAGACTATGGAGGCAAAAATCATATATTAGTTCTTGTTTTATCAACACTTAACTTATGACAAAAGAAGATTATTATAATATTCTCGGTATAGATAAAAATTCAGATAAAAAAGAAATTAAAAAAGAATATCGTAAGTTAGCTTTAAAGTATCATCCAGATAAAAATCCAAGTAAGATTGCAGAAGAAAAGTTCAAAAATATTTCAGAGGCATATGCTGTTTTATCTGATGATCAAAAAAGGAAAATGTATGACACTTATGGTCATGCTGGAATAGATCAACAATATAGCACTGAGGATATCTTTAGAGGAGTTGATTTTGGGGATATTTTTGGAGGAATGGGATTTGATTTTAACGACATTTTTAAACAGTTTTTTGGTCACCAATATGGCTTTGGAGGATCTAGAAGAGTTCAGAGAAAAGGTGCAGATCTAAGATATGATATTGAAGTTGATCTTCAAGATGCTTATAAAGGGTTAGAAACAGAAATTCGCGTACCAAGAATTGAAGTATGTGAAGAATGTAATGGTACAGGGGCAGAGAAGGGAACATCAATTAAGAAATGTTCTCAGTGTAATGGAAATGGTCAAATTAAACATACAAGAAAAACTGCATTTGGAGTATTTTCACAGATTACCCCCTGTAATAAATGTCAAGGGCAAGGTACTATTATTGAAAAATATTGTAAAAAATGTAGAGGAAACGGAAATATTCAAGTGAACAGAGATATTGATATTAAAATACCAAAAGGTGTTGATAATGGATCTCAGTTAAGATTGGCTGGAGAAGGTGAAAGTGGACTAGGTGGTAGTGGGGATTTATACATTGTTATTCATATTAAAAAAAATATAAAATATCGTAGAAATGGCGCGGATCTTTATATGTCGAGGATGATAACCTATCCTCAGGCTGCCCTTGGAACAAAAATTAACGTTGAAACAATTGGAGATGATGTAGAGAAAATAAAGATACCAGAAGGTACTGAATATGGTGATATAATTAGAATTAAAAATAGAGGTATGCCATATCTGAGGGGTAGGGGATATGGTGATTTATATATTGAGATAAAAATAGAAACTCCAAAGAGACTTAATAGAAACGCAAAAAGATTATTAGATGAATTAAATAATGAATTATAATTTTATTAATCGCAAAAATTAAATATTAAGAGTATCAAATAAACATATGAAAAATTAGCTTAAAAGAGGAATTATACATGGATCCATTTGATAGAGATAGAAATAGAAGAAAAAAAAATCCATTTGATTTTATTAATGATGATGAATTTGAAAAAATGTTTGAAGAAATGCAGAGAATGTTTGATAATATTGATTTTAAAGAAATGATTGAGGATATGGTGCGTAATGGTTTTGATCCGAACAAGCGTTTTATTCATGGATTTAGCTTGAATATTGGATCTGATGGAAAACCAAAGTTTCAAGAATTTGGTAACAGATCTGTAAAATCACCAACAGGTGAACCTGTTCTTTCTGATGAAAGAGAACCTTTAACAGACATTATTGAAGGAGATGAGGATGTAGCTGTTACTGTTGAGATACCCGGAGTAGAGAAGGAAGATATTGATTTAAATATTACAGAAAATAAATTAGAAATTAAAGT
This sequence comes from Thermoplasmatota archaeon, assembly GCA_022848765.1. GTDB lineage: Archaea > Thermoplasmatota > E2 > DHVEG-1 > DHVEG-1 > JAJISJ01. The sequence continues at coordinate 12,712 of JAJISJ010000015.1, read as the reverse complement.
AAATAATCCTAAAAGGAAATATCATAAAAGAGTTGAAATTCCATGCAACGTTAAACCAAAAACCACGAAAGCTACTTATAAAAATGGCGTTCTTGATATCGTCATAAAGCGGGTTGAGAAAAAGAAACCGGGAGAAGGATATAGAGTAAATATTGATTAAAAGATTTATTTTATAAATTTCATTATTTTATATTTTGTTAGTTATTTGTCTAAATCTATCAGATAATTATTTATAATTTAAATAAATATTAATATGTTATAAAATACAAATTTAAGAGATTTGGATTATGAAAAATATTGATAAGATAATATCAACATTGACTATTGTATTCATTCTATCATCAATAACCATAAATGTTTCTTCAAATCAAGATTTTATGGATCAAGAATATCCTGATAGCATTAAAATTGATTTTTCTTTTTCAAATCCTTCAATTGAGATATTACAAATAAATAATGAACTATTTCATAGAGTTAAAATTGAAGGATTACCAAATACTTTTGATTATAATAAACCAATTATACCTGTAAAAAACTTAAAGATTTTGATGCCATATAATATGATATTGGATAATATTGTAATTAATGGTGAGGGAAGAGAACTAATTAAATCTGGAACTAATTTAGAATTTGGTAAAAAATTAATTCCTATAAATAATGATTTTTCAACTAACGTAATTATTAGAGAAGAATTGATTGAGCAATCAAATGGTTATGATTTATTTTCTATTGTTGGAGAATATACAATAAGAGGATATCCAATTTTATATGTTAATCTATATCCTGTTCAATTTGATAGTAAATATGGTAAGTTGGTTTTTTATGAAAATATTGAATTGAATATTAGTTTAAAAAAATCGGATGATAATAATGTCATTAGAAATGTTCAAAGAGATATAGAAGTGGTGAAAAGACTAGTAGATAATCCTGATGCTCTAAATACTTATAAAAATGGTAGTGGAACATTGATAAATGATGAATTGGATTATTTAATAATTACTAATAATAGATTATTAAATTCGAATTTATCGAATAATTTTCAATTTTTTGCTCAATCAAAAATTGATAGAGATATACATGCAGAAATATTTACGGTGGAAGAAATAATAGATAATCCTGATTATTATGTAAATGGTACCTGGGGTGATAATAACCCAAATAATCCTTTTTATCAGAGTGAAATCACTCGAAAATATGCATTATTTAATGATACTCAAGCTAAAATTAGAAATTTTATTAGATACGCATATTCAGATTTGGGTGTAGATTATGTGCTTCTGGGTGGTGACGCTGATGTTGATAATGAATTTGAAAACATTATACCATCTAGAGGTCTTTTTGCAAATGAGAGCGGATTACCTCTATATAACTCATTTAATGTAGGAGAAGAGGAAGATGATATTCCATCTGATATCTATTATTCAAATTTAGACGGAAATTTTAATTATGATTTAGATGAGCACTTTGGAGAATGTTCTGATCGAAATAATTTAACAAATATTGATGAAGCAGATCTTCTATCTGAAGTTTATGTAGGTAGAGCCTGTGTCGATAATGAGCGAGAAGTTTCAAATTTTGTGATGAAAACATTGAATTATCAGAATTTAGAAAGTGACCCATATTTATCAAAAATACTTTTTGTTGGGGAATACCTTGGTTTTCCAGGTGTATCAGCTTTTGGTGGAAATTATAAAGATCTAATTGTACCTATAATTCCAAAAAATTATAATATTGACACATTATATGATAGAGATTTATCAAGTAATTGGAATAAAAATGATATCATAGATATTATAAATGTAGCTACTCCGCATATAATAAATCATGATGGTCATTCATATTATGGTTACAATATGAGAATGTCAAATAGTGATGTTGATAGATTCGTAAATACAAACTATTTTTTTGCATATTCTCATGGATGTATGGCTGGTGGTTTTGATAACCCTGGAGGTTATGATTGTATAGCTGAATATTTTACTGTTGAAAACTCTTATGGGGCATTTGCAGTTATTATGAATGCACGATATGGTTTAGGAAGTGAAGACTCTTTAGATTCTCCTTCACAATTTCTAGATGATTCATTTTTTAAGGCATTATTTATTGAAAACATAAGACAGATTGGAAGAGCAAATCATTATTCAAAGGAGGATCATATCTGGCATATAGATGAAAATGGTGTTAGATGGGTATATTATGAAACAAATTTATTTGGGGATCCTGAGACGTCAATAAAAAATTCAGATCCATCAGATATTGATATTATAATAAATTTCACGCATCCTGAAACAAAATATTTATACATATTCGATAAAAAAATATGTCCCATTCCTTTTTTAAAAAAACCTTTGATTATTGGGGATATAATAATTCAAACAGAGATAAATTCAATACCTGAAGGACATGTGTATTATGTTGAATTTTATCTTGATAATGAATCAATTTATAGAGATACAACTTATCCATATGAATGGGAACTTGATAAGAAATTATTTGGAAGACATAGAATAACGGTATTTGCATATACATTAAATGGGGAAAAAGATAATAAAAATCTTGATATAATAATTTTTATTATAATATTTGTTTATTCACTTTATTTTAATAATTTATCTATAATTGTTAAGCACTCTTTTTTTATATAATATGAATTCGAATTTGAGTTATTAATTACCTAAAAAATCAAGTATTAAATTTAAGTATATGAAATAGTATTCAAGGTAAAAAAATAAAAATAATTATTTGGAATTTATAGCGGGGTGGGGTAGCCAGGAGATCCCGACGGGCCCATAACCCGTAGATCAGTGGTTCAAATCCACTCCCCGCTATCGATAAAATTATTGTTTAATTTTGTTTAAATTTATTATACTGGAGTTAGTTATATGTCTAGTTTTCATGATTTTAAAAAAGGGTAAAGATAGATTTTGGGAAATTGATTTTTTACGAGGATTTGCAATCATTCTTATGATTTTTTTCCATATTATTTATGATTTAAATTTTTTTTCGATTACAAATTTTCGAATTTATTCAGGTATAATATTGTACATTGCACGTCTATCAGCATCAATATTTGTTGTTCTTGCTGGTATCTCTTTATCCATTAGTTATTCAAAAAGTAAAAATTGGTTAAAAACTAATGATATTATATTAAAATTTATAAAAAGAGGTTTAAAAATATTATTTTTAGGAGTGATCATCAGTGTTATTACATGGTTTTATATTCCCCGGGGTTTTGTCGTTTTTGGAATACTTCATTTTATTGGGACCTCAATTATTCTTTCATTAATATTTATACGTTATAGGGTCATCAATATTATTTTTGGATTATTTTTTATTATTGTAGGATTTTATTTAAAATCACTAACTTTTGATTTTAATATATTAATACCATTGGGATTTATACCAAACAATTTTTGGACTATAGATTATTTTCCTTTGTTCCCCTGGTTTGGAATTTTTTTAATAGGAATATCTATTGGTAATATAATATATCCGGATTTCAAAAGAAAATATGAAATTAAAGATCTATCAAAAAAATTATTAGTTAAATCATTTTGTTTTCTTGGTAGAAATTCTTTACTTATCTATTTCCTACATCAACCAATTATTATTGGGATAATTACTATTTTATTAACATAATAATTTAGAATTTTAATCCTAAATTTGGAGATGAAACACCTCTTCCCTTTTCAATTCTTCCTACTATCTTTACATCTACATTTGAATATTTTTGAAGTGTCTTAATTGATTCATCAACATCATTTTTGTTTATAATTATTGAAAATCCCATTCCCATATTAAATGTTTTATACATCTCTTTATCATCAATATTTCCTTGTTTTTGTAGAAATTTAAAAATTGGTTGTGGTTCAAAAGGAGTATTAATTATATATTTTACTTTATTGTTTAATCTTAAAAAATTTTTTAACCCTCCACCTGTGATATGCGCAAGACCATGTACATTTATCTTTTTTATAAGTTCTATTATTTCTTTAACATATATTTGGGTGGGAGTTAATAATATATCTCCAATTTTTTCATTTTCAAATAAACTATCAGGAAATATATCCATATATGAAATTTTCGAATCTTCAATTATCTTTCTTACAAGGCTATAGCCATTAGAGTGGATGCCACTACTTTTTAAGCCAATTATTATATCTCCTGGAATGATTTTTTCTCCTGTGATTATGCAATCTTTTTTTACATATCCCAGGCAGGTTCCTGCAAGATCAAAACCGTTAATTATATCTGGCAGTGAAGCAGTTTCACCACCAATTATTGATATATTAGATATTTCAGCACCTTTCGAAAGACCTTCTCCTATTTGTTTTGTGATTTTTGGTAAGGGATCATCAATAGCTAAATAATCAACAAAAGCGAGTGGTTCTGCGCCAACACAAATCGCGTCATTTACATTCATTGCAATGCAATCAATACCAATAGTATTCCATTTTTTAATACTAGAAGCAATTTTTACTTTACTTCCAACACCGTCAGTGCATAATACTAAAGCATATTGACCAAAATCGATTAATCCTGCATAATGTCCTCCAAGAGGTTTGCCTATTCCTTTCCTATGATATTTTAAATTTGATAAAATTTCTTTAATTGCTTTTTCCTCTTTATCAATATTCACTCCACTTTCTGAATATGTCATTTTTTTCAAATTATCAAATCTCCGATATTTCTATTAAACAAAATTATTGTGATAAACTTTTTGAATTTAAATAAAATTTTTTATTTTGATATAACCATTAATAAAATTCATTGATATCATTAAGTTGAAATCATTATAGATATTTCTATTAAATTGAAAAACTTATGAAATATTTAGGATAAATGTGAAATTATAATTATTTACTATGAATAGAATTTTTTTTTAAAATTATGAGTTTAATTTTTATATAGTTAAGAGAAGTACAACAAATCTTATAAAGTATTAATATAAAATAAGTAAAATGTATTTGAATGCATTGGAAAATTATCATATTAATGTTATTTATTATTGCTTCATTAAGTTTATTTTCAGGATGTTTGGAAGAAGGAAATGAAATTAATGAAAAACCTAATGTCGAAATTCATTACCCTCAAAATGGAATAACTATATCTGGTTTGGTTAAGATTTTTGGCATAGCTTATGATTTAGATGAGGATGATAATATTGAAAAGGTTGAAATTAACCTGAATAATAGTGGATGGATTGTCGCGGAAGGTACAATTAATTGGAGTTATGATTGGGGGACTTATCATCTTGATGATGGCCCATATACTGTTAATATTCGTTGTTGGGATGGCAAAGAATATTCTGATATTGTTGAAATAACTGTAATTGTTAACAATCCAAAAACTATGGAATCAGATTCTCATAAATGGGCTATTTTTATTGCAGCAGCTAATTATCCTAGCAATAATGAAAGTAAATTAGGTAATGGGGGATTAAATTTAGCAGAAGATATGGCAGCATATTTTATTGAAAATTATGGATATTCAACAGCTAATATGTATATATTGTTTGATGATGGTTGGATAAGAGGAGATAATGGTTATGGTAATCGTATTGAAACCTTACAGCAGAGACATCATCAGTATGATATTAGTTATGCTGGAGCATCAAAAGAAAATGTAAAAATTGTTTTAAATTATATAATTGAAGAATCAAATAGATTTGTAGATAGTGAGGTATTTATTTGGTTATATGGTCATGGATATGGAAATGAAAATGATGAATATACTGGAGGAAAAATACTAGAGAGTAGTGCAGTTTTTCTTTGGGATGAAATGATTTCAGATCGTGAATTTGGTGAAATCTTATACGATTTAAGATCAGAAAAAACATGTGTTATTGTAGATGCTTGCTTTGGTGGTGGATTTGCAGATAAAACTATATATAATTTTCCAACCTTTTTTTTAATGAGATCAAATATTCCGAATTCCGGTAGGATTATTATTTCAGGTGCAAGTAAATTTAGAACAGGTTATGCTAGTACCACTCGAGGGCCATTATTTTCTTTATTATGGTTTGAAGGTATTAAAAGTGGAAATGCGGATGGTTATAACTCTGGTTTTAGAGAAATGGGAAAACCGCCAATATTTGAATTCAATAAAGATAGTAAAGTAAGTGTTGAAGAAGCTTTTCATTATGCTTCTTATTTCCTTAGAACTGATACTAATTTGGAAGATTATAGTAAAATGGCCTCGCAAATTAATGATCAATATCCAAGAAGAGGTATATTACGAAATAATAAGGATATGTTTTTAGGAGATTGATTTAAAATAATATCCTAATAAAAAATTGATTATAGGAAAAATAATTATAAATATTGAAAATTATTTATAATAAAAATAGTTTATTAATATATAATAATGATGAAAAAATTTAATAAAGGAGAAAACATACTTATAAATATACAATAATAGAATTATAATTATAAATATATTATATTGGTGTTTCAATGAACTTGAAAAAAAATGATAAGATAATTCTAACCGTTGGAGTAGCAATTTTAATTATTGCGGGAATAGGAATTGCAGTATATACATCTCCAGATACAGATGAGATTAAGGCAGGGGATACAGAACCAGATTATTTATCTTTTTCATATAATTGGATGAGACAGACTACGGATAATATCGTAGGTAATGACATTTATGTTGAAAAATCATCTACATATAATGATAACTTAGCAATTAATTCACCAACAGGAAGCGTAATGACAAGTATTGAAATCCAGATTATATGGGAAGATGATTATACTTATGGTATTCTTAGAACAAAAGGAGAAGATACCTTAACTGTAACAATAACTGATGAAAATGGTGTATCAAAAACAGAATCAGGTACTGGAGGAAATAATATAACTTTACAATTTAATAATATTAACGATATTCCATCTCCAGATTCAATATTAGCTGAGGATACAACAGATGCCATGAATATATTAGAAGGAATGATTTCAGGGGAAAATAACGCTAATTTTGATATAGAAGTTAATGTGGAAACAGGGGAGAGATTATTTAGACCTTTGAAATTTTTAAGAGATAAAGGCAATGATTTTCAAATCAATGCAAAATATACTTATTATTTCTACGAACTTGATGAACCTATTGATGATAATGACGATGATGAAGATAAAACAACAAATAATGATGATGGTTCAAATATTGGTGTAGGGGATTTTTATAAAAATTTATGTTATGGTAGATCAATGATATAATCTTAAACTTTAAATCTTAGAAAAGCTGCAAAACCACCAAGTCCATCTAATTTTTTTCCAGCTTCATGAATTGTATTAATTATTGTAAAATCACTTTTATTTTTTTTTGAAATATTTAACATTTCTTCACCTTTTTTTGTTCGTACCATCGCATCAGTTAATAAAAATCTATCAACTGCTCCATTTTTCAAACATTCATAAACTTTATCTAATCCATATGCTACTAATCCATCTTTTTTAATTTCTTCAAATAATTTTTCAATCATTTGAGTCTCAAAAACTACTCTATTTTCTTTTGTGATTCTATCAATTATACCAGATTTTATAGCTTCATGAATTCCATTCAAACCTGAATTACCAGTACCATGAATTATTATTTCAAAAGTTTTCTCAACAAAGTTATCATTTACAAATTTCATGAAATGTTCTCTAATAAATCCTGGTCCAACAATAATCAATGGTGAATTTCCTTTTTTATATATTTTAATTATTGAAAGAATATTGCCATAATATTCATTAGATTTATCAATAGACTCATACATTTTTCCAGAATGATTTGATTTGATTTCAGCTATCAATTGTATACCACTTTGTCGTAAAACTGCGATTGTAGCGGATTCCTCATCTAATGAGACAAAAGTCAAAATATCTTGATTTTTGGTTTTTATCGCCTCTTCAATTCTATTTATATGGTAATGCTTCCATTCTCTTTTTATAATTGAAAGTTTATCCATTTTGTCTGAAGATATGTTTAATGTATGAAATGATCCTAAATCTTGAGGACCCTCTTTTATTATACCATGTATTCTAAGCCGATCAGAAAACTCATGGAATTCAATTTCTTTAACTTCAACTCCAAGTTTCATCCTCTTTTTTTCAGATTTTTTTGATCGAATTTTATCATCTTCTTGTTCAATAGATCTATAAGTTATTGATCGAACTATATCTCCATTATCTATCAAATTATATAAATGCCAAATATCATCTAGATTTTCAGGGATTAATTTAATTTCACCATGTTTAAGATCTTTATATATAAGTTTCATTATTCTCTCTCCTTTGAATCTAAATTTAAACCAAATGATTCAATGATACTGACATTGCCAGGCGGTAATATTTTCATTATAATATCAATTGAAGTTTCAAATCCTTTTGAAATTTTTTCTGCAGCAATATTTTTTTTCATATTACCTGGCTTTAATAATACAAACTTATTTGTATAATTTTTTACAGATTGGATGGGCCCCCCCATAATTTTTTTTATATTATCGATATATATCTCCCCAATAGCCATCTCTAAATTACATTTACAATAATTTCTTTTACCACGAATAATGAATGCTCCTTTAGGAACATATTCTCCACTTTGAGGAGTTTTGCTTACTTGTTCTGGTAAAACCCAATATGACTGAACCTCACTATATTGACTCCAAGCTTTAGAATAACAACCAGAAAAAATACATGCTTCCATTAAAGTTTTTTCTTTTATAGGGATAGTTTTGTTGTTAACATCTATATTTTTTATTATACAGCTGGGTGCACCGATTATGTCAGCATGAGCGTATCTGTCTCCTTGTTTTAAATATTTTTTTACTATTCTTTCATTACTTATAGAATCTTTTCCACCAATTATTATATTACCCTCGCTAGATATAAACCATCTAAAATTTTCAAACCAAAATTTTTTCCCCAAAGATTCCTTATTTTTGTTTTCCTTAATTTTTAAATGATTATTGATTGAATTTTGTAATTCAATTTTTGTTTTTTCTAAAGATTTTTCTGCTCCTTTAATTTTTATTTTATATTTTTTTCTTTCAGCATAAGCTTTTTCAGCATTTTCAGCTACAGTTTTTCTAAAATCAAGTTTAATAATATGTTTTTTACCATTTATATCTTTAATAATAATAAGGAGGAGATTATCAGACGGATTAAATTCTTTTACAATATTACTTTCATTTATTCTTTTTATTCCATTTTCTTTGTTTTTTAATTCTAAAATATTTGATATCTCTTTAATAAGATTTTCACATATATCATAGTTTAAATAAATTGTTTCTCCTTCAATTTTTTTTTCTATAATTTCCCCTTTTAATTTTTCTATTGCTTCTTTTTGTTGAACAATTCTTCTTTTGAATTTTTCAATAATTTCAGTATTAATTCTGGTTTTTTGAATATCAGTTTTTTCAAAAATTATAATTTTTTCAAAAGATTTGATAAAACTATCTACTTTTTTATATTCAAATTTTTTATAGATATTAAATTCAAAGGGTAATATATCAATTATTTCAGAATCTTTTAGAACAAGGACAGGAGAAAATTTTTCGTTAATAAATTTATCTAAGAATATTTTTAATTCAAAATATATTTTTTCGATTTCAGCTTGATTTAGATCCGCAATATTTTTATTTTTATTTATATTAATTATTTCACATATTTCTTCAGCAATAGGACCACTAAGATTTATGTTTACTGCTAAAGTTCTAACTAAATCTGATTTACTTTCTTTTAATAAATTTGAGAAGTTTTCTTTTGTTAATTTAAAGGGATTTATTTGTGGTGGCGGATGTAGATAAATTTCTTTAGATTTTATTTTTCTATGTGACCAATGTTGCGTTATTAAAGGTAATATTATTATTTTTTCAGAATTTAAAAGAATTATGTTTCCTTTAGAAAAAAATTCTATAATTAGGTTATATTCAGTATCTTTTTTTATAATTTTGATTTCGATTATTCTATCAAATTCATATTGGGATATCTTTGATATTTTACCATTTGTTAAATATTTTCGCAATGTCATAGCAAAAGTCGTCGGTTTTAAGGGGGTTTCAAATTGTTTATTAGTTATTGATAAATATTCGTTATTTTTTATGTATAAGGACTCTTTCTTTTTTGTTTTTAAATTTTTTAATTTAATTACTATTTCACTTCTAGATATATGATAAATTTTTTCAATAATGTAACCTAAATAATCTTGCAATTCTGAAACAACCAAGTATAAATCGAATGATGATAATTTTCTTTGCATTTAATATTGAATATAATGTATTTTACTTAAAAATAATGTTATAGTTTTAATTTGTATTACGGATTATATAATTTTTAAAGTTTTATATTAATTTTTTTAAAAGATTTTTATAAAAAAATAATTAAGGTAAGTGTATATATACTTATTTTGGGTGAATGATGCAAAATGGTTAAAAAAGTATTAGTTGTTGATGATAATCCTGATGTAATATTTTCAGTTAAAAGTGGTTTAGAAACATTAGATAAAAATTATAGAATTAAAGGAGTAGAAAGTGGAAGAAAATGTCTTGAATTTTTAGAATCTGAAATTCCCGATATTATTTTAATGGATATCATGATGCCTGAAATGAGTGGGTGGAAAACTTTTGATAAAATTAAAGAAAATATTGCATGGAAGGATATACCTATTATATTTTTAACAGCTAGAACTGATAGAATAGCAAAAAATGCTGGCGGATTTTTAGGTGAAGATTATATTGAAAAACCATTTGAAATTAAGAATTTAATAGAAAGAATTAATAAAATTTTAAAAAAATAAATATATTAATTTCAATTATCATAAAATATAATATTTGATTATCTTAAGTAGAATATTATATGTATAACTAAAAAAATAGATTATTATTTTTAATTATTTTATAATAATTTTTTTTATATTGAAAAGATTTAATATGTTTTATAAATTACAATATTATCCTATGGTATATAAATGAGAAAAATAAATGAATTTGAAATAGATCCAATGAATGTAACTTTTGAACCCCTAGCTGGATCTACTTTTATTAATATATTACGATTATTAGCACAAAATAGATTTAAAATAGATTTGATAGGATTCCCTAGAATTTTATATTCAATTATTCTTAGTTTGTCAATGTCTCCAATGAGATTTTATGAAAATATTAAATTTGACAAAATAATAAATGAAACAAAAATTGATAAACATCCATTATTTATTTTAGGTCATTGGAGAACAGGAACTACATACTTACACAATTTAATTTCTCAAGATAAACAATTTGGATTTCCAAGTACTTATCATACAGTTACTCCAACATTATTTCTTAGTTTTGAAAAATTTATAAAACCAATTGTAATTAATTCTTTACCAGAAAAAAGACCTCAAGATGACGTGGATCTTGGAGCTGATCTACCTAATGAAGAAGAATATGCACTTGGAGCGTTATCCCCGTACTCCTTTTATAATGGATGGTGTTTTCCAAAAAATATGGGATATTATAATAATTTTGTTGATTTGAAAAATCTTTCTAAAAACACGGTCGATAATTTTAAAAAAATCTATCTTTATTATCTTAAAAAATTGACATATTTTTATGATGGAAAACAACTTATCTTGAAAAATCCTTCTAATACTTCAAGAATAAAATTTCTTTTAGATATATTTCCAGATGCTAAATTTGTTAATATTATTAGAAATCCCTATCATGTTTTTCTTTCAATGAAAAGAAATATTGAAAAAGAAATGATATTATATACCCTTCAGAAACCACCGAAATGGGAATTTTTTGAAAAATCAATGGTTGATATGTATAAAAGAATGTTTACAAAATATTTTAATGAAAAAAAATTTATAAAAAAAGGAAATTTAGTAGAAATAAAGTATGAAGATTTTATTTTAAATCCTTTGATAGATATTGAAAGAATATATTCTGAGCTTAACTTAGATGGTTTTAATAAAAATAAAGAAATTTTTATGGAATATATAAAATCTCAATCAAAAATTAAAACTCAAAAGTATAGAATTGACGAAATAACAAAAAATAAAATTTATAATTATTTTAAATTTACTATTGATAAATGGCAATACAATTTTGAAACTTAAATAAATTTTTTGTTTTCAATATTATTTTAATATTTTATTAATTCATTAATTAATTTATTGTAAACCCCTTTTTAATAAATGATAAACCTTTATTTTTTATATGATTAAATGTTAATATTTAATAATTAATGAATGATAGGATTATTAAATTTCAAAATATTTTTAGGAGAGATACTCTTGAGAATTAAAAATGCAGCTGGACGAAATATAGAAACAAATATAATTGGAAAAAAATACCAACCATTTAATGGGGCAAAAAAATATAATTCAATTTCGAAGTTGACAAATTTATCTGACGCTTTAATTAAATGTGGTTTACGTGATGGATCTACAATTTCTTTTCATCATCAACTTAGAAATGGTGATAATGTTATAAATATGACATTGAAAAGAATCCAAGACCTAAAAATTAAAAATATTAGAATGGCACAAACTGCAATGTTTGATGTTCATGAGCCAGTTATTAATCTTATTAAAGAAGGCGTTGTAAATAGAATTGAGGGTAGTGTTAATGGAGTTGTTGGTGATTATATTTCAAGAAATCCTTTACCATATCCCGTTGTTTTACGTTCTCATGGGGGTAGATGGGCTGCAATTAAAACAAATGATTTACATATTGATATTGCAA
>JAJISJ010000149.1 GCA_022848765.1 Thermoplasmatota archaeon | reverse complement strand
TATCCTAAAAATGCTAATTTAAAAAATTATATATGTGGTATGATGTATAATATAAATAATAATTATTATGGGAATAATGTTTTAGATATTACAGGTCCTGGATTATTAGGGAAATATATAAAAAAAAATATTTTATTAAAAAATAATGTTATTGCGAATGATTGGCAAAATTCATATATAACTTTTAATAATAAAATATTTATAATGAAATGAAATAAAAGAAAAAGGTTGTGAATATATTTCTAAATCATTAAAAATTTTAACTAATTTAAATAATTTAAATATTAATATTGATAATTTATTTAATAATACAAGATAATGATATTAAAGAAAAAGGTTGTAAATATATTTATGAAGCAATTAAAATTTTAATTAATTTAAATAATTTAAATAGATGTTATATTATTTAAATAATTTAAATATTTAAATTATTTATATATAAATTAAATTATATATTATATATTATGTCTTATTTAAAACATAATAAACATCGAACCCCCGAACATAATAAAATTTTTTTTACAAAGTGACCATATTTTTTTTGA
>JAJISJ010000148.1 GCA_022848765.1 Thermoplasmatota archaeon | reverse complement strand
CGCTTATTTTTGCTGCGATGGAAACAGTAATTGTCATGTTTTTTTCAGGCGTTCAGGATAACACAGCACACTTTGCTCATTTAGGTGGACTTCTAAGTGGAGTAGTTATTGCAGCACTCATCATCGGTAAACAAGGTGAAAAAACAAAACAACATGCTGCAACAGCTGTCTATAGTGATCCATCGCTTGTTCCAAAGAAGAAAAAAATTAATTTTTCAACTCTTAGAAAACTTGCTATAACTCCTGAACTCAGAGAAACGTTAAGCCGTATTGAAAACGAGACTGTACTGCAGGTGCGAGATATCTGGCTTGAACATTTTCTTGAAAAAACAACATGTCCCATATGTAATAAACCATTGAGTCATTCCAGCAGAAAAATATGGTGTGAAGACGATCATATTAAAATGGAATATTAATTCTAAAAAGAAAAATGAAGTCCAACTATTTTTCCAAACCATGCATAACTTGATACTAGATATCCAAGAATAGCACCACCGCAAAGACATGGTAGTCCTGCTTGGGGTTTTCCTTTTACAACAAAAGTCATAAGTA
>JAJISJ010000147.1 GCA_022848765.1 Thermoplasmatota archaeon | reverse complement strand
CCACAGTCCATACAATGATTTCACATGGAGTTTTCATATCGCATTCACCATAAAATATTTATATGTAAGAAAATCATATAAACTTACCGATTGGTAAACAATATACGGTGATAATGAATGAACCCATTTCTAAACCCATTCATACCAATTCCATTTATCAGGAACTATATCCTTGATCCCGGAAGAATAGAAAGATTGGATACGGAAAAGCTAGAACGGCACCAAAATAAGGCATTACGTAAAATGGTATTCTATGCCTACACAGTGCCAATTTATAAAAAAAAATACAAGGAAGCAGGTATACATCCAAATGACATCCAAGGAATAAAAGATATTACAAAACTCCCTTTTATTTCTAGGCAAGAACTTAGTGAAAATTTTCCTGATAAAATTATATCATCTAACTTCAATAAAGCGAAAGGACACGTTATTTGTACTGGTGGAACAACCTCAAAGTATTGTTGTAGCAGTGGTTCAGAGCCCGTCTGTACATATACTGATATTTCAACTATGCTTCGAGGAAGCCTTATTGCTTCTAGAGAAAATCGTTTTTTTAATC
>JAJISJ010000146.1 GCA_022848765.1 Thermoplasmatota archaeon | reverse complement strand
GCCTTAAGGAATATGGGTAAAACAGTTATTGCCATTGATCTAAATCCACTTTCTAGGACTGCTAGAACTGCAAATATAACTATCGTTGATAATGTTATTAGGGCAATACCAAATATAGAAAAATGGGCAAGGAAGCTAAAAAAATTGGATGAAATAAATCTTGAGGAAATGGTAGAATCTTGGAATAATATAGATATGTTACAGAATACATTATCATTTGTTTCAAAAAGACTAAATTCAATGTTTTAATTACAGATAGAATATGGAAACATATAGAAATCGTTATTCATTAGATGTAACAGAGGGCGATTATGGGAAACTTATAACTGTTGCTGGATGGGTCGAGGATATTCGTAATATTGGTTCTATTGCCTTTATAATCCTTCGAGATAGGAAAGGAACCCTACAAGTTACAGCCCTTAAAAAGAATGAACCTGAAATTTTTAAGAAAATAGTTGCAATATCTCGCGAGTCAGTTATTTCTGTTCAAGGATTGTGTAAGAAGAGTGATAAGGCAAGAAACGGCTATGAAATCATACCTCAGGAATTTGAAGTTTTAT
>JAJISJ010000145.1 GCA_022848765.1 Thermoplasmatota archaeon | reverse complement strand
TAGTTCGGTTAGTTTGGTTAGTTCTACCGCGTTCACACGAATTAGTGGCAGCCACTAATTTTTGGAATCTTAATTTTTGGAGTTCTTAATTTTTGGAATCTTAATTTTTGGAGTTCTTATTTTTTCAAAAAATTTCAAAAAAATTCAAAAAAAAATCAAAAAAATTTCAAAAATTTTTAATTTTTTTTATAATATCTTAAATTATTTAATCGCCAGATCGGTTGGCAATGAATTACAATTTTCGATACCATTAGGAAATTCGAATTTCATAATTGTAATTACTCCGCCCTGAAAAATAGCATATTCAGGGTGATAAATAGTTCTTGGAAAACTGAAGTTTGTTTTTTAACCATAGGTCCGGCGGATTAATTACTTAATGCTGCGCATTTAATTTTTATGTTTTTCTCTTTTTAATTCATTATAGGTGCTTGGGTTTAAAGAAACATAGCAGCAATTATATTACCGAAATCATTAACTATTTTTCATTTACCCTAGGATTAATTCACATCATCAGTCTTTGTACGATTCAGTTTCAAAGACGATTAATTAATCCGCCCGGATAAGCGTC
>JAJISJ010000144.1 GCA_022848765.1 Thermoplasmatota archaeon | reverse complement strand
ACTATATTAGAATTGGCCATGAGTACTCTAGGTGAGTTTTTCCAAGTTTTAAAAACTGCTACAGGTTTGCCGGATTGAATAACCATTGTTTCGTCATCTTCAAGATTTTTGAGGATTTCTACAATCTCATCATAGCATTCCCAATTACGTGCTGCTTTACCTGTACCGCCGTAGATAATCAACTCCTCTGGTATCTCTGCATTCTCTAGATTATTCTCCAACATTCGTAAAATAGCTTCCTGTCTCCATCCCTTGCATCTTAAGTCATTACCCCTCATAGCTTCAGTAGTTCTCTCCATAAAAACCGTTTCATAGTATTGGAAATCTATACTTAAACCTTTTTTAAAAACTGTAACAAAAAGGGAAGGATTGGCTGGCCTCACTAGGAGGGGATGGGATGCACTCTAACAAAACTACCAGCCCGATTCCTTCCACTAAGGACATATAAATAACACATATATATTGTTTTCGATTATGACAGCGATATACTTACAACATTATTTCCTCTAAGAATTATGGTACCAAGTCGCCTTTTATTTTCACCGTGTGTTTCTTCGACGTCGACTATTACCATGT
>JAJISJ010000143.1 GCA_022848765.1 Thermoplasmatota archaeon | reverse complement strand
GTCCCAGTTTTTTATTTCAGCTACGCATCGGTGGACTGTATCCCAATCTTGCGCATCGAACCATGCGATGACGTCATATTCTCCAGTTACAATCCAAGTACCAATCATACTTTCCCAATTTTGGAATCGTTGCCAAACATCATGGGCTTTCCCCTCTCTTGTCTTGATAAAAACATATGCTGATCGATTTTTCCAATCCATTTTTCCCATCACCTGTAATTCCAAAACATCTAATGCTATAAAAAACTTGCTTAGCCTCTTAGTGTTTTATTTCAAGTGGTTTTTCGGTTAAAAGATGGTGTATTGATCTTGTTAATCCTCTTGAAGGAAGATGAAATAGATAGAAAAGTTGAGCGAAATCTTTAAAATACCCACCCCAACCATCAAGAGATATCACCAGAATTTCTTTTGACAATATGGACAATATCTCGCATCCTCTGGAATTATGCGCCTGCAATTAGGACATCTCCTATCTTCATGTCTATTCATAGGCTCTTCTCCAAAAAAACGATCAATGGAATCGAATATTACTTTGTCCATACTTATCGCCTTTTGGTTTCATAACAACTTTTTCTATAAAAAC
>JAJISJ010000142.1 GCA_022848765.1 Thermoplasmatota archaeon | reverse complement strand
CGATACCAACTACTCCTGAATATGAACGGAGATAATTTGCATGACTACCTCGTGAGACATAGACTTTGATATGATTTCCGTTTTTCTCTACCTGATCCCATGTTGCTTTTTGTCCACTATGATGCTGGCTATACATAACAAGAGTAGGATTTCCACCAGAAAGGACAATCTGTACCATCTCCCAATCCCCCTCATGCTGGTTTAAATCTCCTTTATTAAAAGCATAAAACATCCAATATTGAACAACTGTATTTACACCACTAGACCAAACATGTGAATAAACTGTATACCCAAGAGAATTCATCTCACTACGATAATCATTAATTATACCATCATCTTTTACTGTTCCCTTTTGATTATCAAGATAATAATCGCCACTCAAATAAGAAATAGTCTCAATCGAAGGCGATGTATCAGTCGGGTTATCATTTCCAATTTGATAAAGATAAGAGTTGCTAATATGATAAGAAACATCAACAGGGTAGCAAGTTTCATCTTTTTCAAAATACAAGATTGGAGCATATTGATTTGCAAGTTCAGTATCAGTTGCTGCACTGGTTGAAATGCCTAATAATGGCACAACAACCA
>JAJISJ010000141.1 GCA_022848765.1 Thermoplasmatota archaeon | reverse complement strand
GACGAAATTAGCGGTATTATTAAGGATGCGGGTTCTCTCTTTGTCGTTGGAATTGATCCCATTTCCCTTGGTGTTACTAAGAGTCCGGGAGAATATGGCGCGGATGTTGTCATTGGTGAAGGAAGATCATTTGGCAACCCTATGGATTTTGGCGGATCCAGTTTAGGTATCTTTGCTTGTAAGAAAGAATATTTACGGCAGATGCCAGGTCGAATTATTGGCATCACCAAAGACGCCGATGACAAAAGAGCGTTTTGTATGGCTCTTCAAACTAGAGAACAACATATTAGGCGGGGTCGAGCCACAAGCAATATCTGTACAAATGAAGGTTTATGTGCTCTTGCCGCGGTTTCATATCTCTCATGGCTTGGCGGCAATGGTTTGGAGGAGCTTAGTAGAATTAATTTTGAGAAGGGACAAAAACTTGCTGAAAGTATAGAGTTAATTGATGGTTTTGAAGGAATGTTTAGTGGTGTTCATTTTAACGAGTTTGTAATCAAATGTAATAAAGATGTAAACAAAGTCAATAAAATATTGTTAAGGAGAGACATCCAAGGTGGTTTGGTACTTGATACATGGTATCCAGAACTTAA
>JAJISJ010000140.1 GCA_022848765.1 Thermoplasmatota archaeon | reverse complement strand
ACTGAATTAGTTTTCCATCAAGCCAAATTGATAGATCAGTAGCATTTTTAATAGTGGCAGAAAGTGCAATTATCTGAGTTTTAGGATTCAATGCCTTAAACCGAGATATAATTACTTCTAGTGTTGGACCACGGCCAGGATCATTAATCAGATGCACCTCATCAATCACAAGAACCCTAACTTTATCAACCCAAGTAACACCATGTCTTAGGAGGGAATCTGCTTTCTCAGAGGTACAAACAATTACGTCATATCTTGAAATTCTAGGATCAGAATCGTCGAGATCTCCTGTAGAAATGCCTACCTTGAGTCCAAGTTTTTCAAATAGTTTAAGGTCTTCATACTTCTCTCTTGCAAGAGCTTTTAATGGTACAACATACAATGCCTTTCCAGGTTCATTGATCAATCTATGTGCAATTGCTATATACGCCACAAGGCTTTTTCCGCTGGCTGTAGGGATAGAAAGAACCATGTTTTTTCCATTTAATACATGTGGTAACGCCTTTGCCTGTGGTGGGTAGAGTTCTAATATTTCATGTTCCCTCAGAACGTCGATGATGCTCTCAGCTATTGGAAGTTCATTCAGTTTCATCTGTTTTCCGTATGA
>JAJISJ010000014.1:10380-23941 GCA_022848765.1 Thermoplasmatota archaeon | reverse complement strand
TTTATTTTCAATTTTTAAAAGATCTAATATAATTTCAACTTGTTTTGATTCAAGTTTATGATCTTCACCAAGAATATTAATAAGAATGTCAGCTTCATTGTTTTTCCATATATGATATGCAATATCTCTAGTTGCATAAAGAGTAGTTCCATCATTTCGAGTTAAAAAAAATCTAGTATTTCTACCTTTTATTCCATATGGTTCTAAATCTATGTAAAAACTTTTATCTTCTTTTTCCAAATAATTTAAATCTTTTAATTTATTTATAACAAAATATACACTGTTATCTTTGATAAATTTAGATTCTGGAATGTAACTGTCAATATTAATATTAATGCGATTTAAACTATCAATTATTCCTTTTAGAATTGGAGAGTAAGCATTATGAACAATTTTTAATGTATCAATATCGCCAATTTCACTTTTTTTAATGATTTCATTTATTTCTTCAGCAATTTGTTTATTTTTTTTCATTAATTCATTAGCTAATCTGTAGAATTCAACATAAACATGATCTTCTTTTTTATTAGAACTTTTTATTATATTTTTTTCTAAATTATTAATACCCCAAGTTAAAATTGCAACTTGTTTACCTAAATCATCAAGATAAAATTGGGATTGAACTTTAAATCCTGCTGCCTTAAAAATCCTAACTAAAGTATCTCCAATAATTGGATTTCTTGCTCGACCAACATGTAGTGGTCCATTTGGATTTGCAGATGTGTGTTCAATTATTACTTTTTGTTTTTTATTTTCCAAAAATCCATAATTATAGTTTTTATCTTCAATTAATTTTAATGTTGAATTGGTTATCAAATTTTTGTCTAAAAAGAAATTTATATATCCTCCTTTATAAATTATTGATTCAATATATTTACCTTTTTTAATATTATTAATAATATTATTTGCAATTAATTCTAGTGATTTTTTTTCAATTTTTGCTATATTAAAACAAGGAAAAGAATAATCTCCCATTTCCTTAGAGGGAATTTCAAGTTTTATATCGCATTTATATTTTAATTCTGATAATGAATTTTTTAATAAGTTAATTATTTCACTTTTAGCTTTAGATAATGGATAAGACATAATAATTGCAAAACATACAATTATTTAAAGAATTTTTTACATAAATATTAAGGTTATTTTTTATTTATTTTATTGAACCACAAATTATTTTAATATCGTATAGATAAACCCCTCTTAAAGAGAGGATTAAAAGTCTTAAAATATTTGGTATAGAAAAAAATTAAAAAATTATTTATTCTAATTAACTTAATGAAATGATTATTTTATCCTCATATTGATCATATAGGATGTGAAAAATGCCAAGAAAACCAAGTAGTATGTATAGACGTGTACGAGGACAACTTTCGACTAGAAAAGAATATATGGGTGGTATTCCAAATTCAAGAATCACTCAATTTGTTTTAGGAAATAAAAAAGCAGAATTTCCAATAACAATAAGTCTCACAGCCAATGAAGAATGTCAAGTTAGACATAATGCATTAGAAGCTGCTCGTATAACAGGCAATAGGACAATGGATAAAAAAGCAGGTGCAGCAAATTATAGATTAACAGTAAGAACTTATCCTCATGTAGTATTAAGAGAAAATAAACAAGCAACTGGCGCGGGAGCTGATAGGGTTTCACAAGGAATGCGATCAGCCTGGGGAAAAATTGTAAGTATCGCTGCAAAAGTAAATAGAAATCAAATTATTATGACTATTGAAACCACCGAACAAAATATTCAGTTTGCAAAAGATGCCCTTAGAAAAGCGGGTATGAAAATACCTTCACCATGTAAAGTTCAAATAATAAAAGATAATTAAATATGGCTACACGAATCCTTTTAAATATACTTAATTATCCATGGAAATAAAACTATTATAAGTATTAATAATGAAATAAATGTTGATATATTTTTAACAATTTTGTCTTTTTTTTCATCCGCAATATTTATTTTCTCAATTAATTTTTTTAATGCATCATTAAATAAAAAACCTCCGTCTAAAGGAATTATTGGCAATACATTAAAGAGACCTACAGCTAGATTTAACCAAAATATCCAATATAACGTGTTGACAATACCCCAAAAAATATTACTAGGTAGAATGCCTAAAGGTCCATTAATTTCTAGAGCGTCTGTAAAAGGTGATGAAATTGGATTATATCCAGCCATATATCCAAAAAATGGTAGAGCATAAAGTAATATTAAACCATTGGGAAAATCATTTATAAATGGATTTTTTAAAATTGATATATATCCACCATATGGATTGAATCCAACACCTAAAAAACTTAAATTCATATCAGATTCATTTTTTGTGTATACATATTTATTATCCAAAATAATATTTGATTTAGATTCAATACCATGATTAATATAACCAATATTTATTAAATCACCAGCATTTTTATCATACATTTCATTATAAAAATCAGAAAGATTTGTTATTTTATTATTATCAATATCAGTGATAACAGAACCTGTTGATAATCCAATTTTATCTGCCGGTGAATCATCTATTACATAAAAAATATGCGCACCTTCAATAGGTTGAACCGCAGACATAAATATAAACGAAAAAAATAATAGACTTATTAATACAACAGTAAAATTAGATGTTGGCCCTGCTGCGTATATACGCATTCTTTTTGAAATTTTAGTTTTCCTTAATTTTTCTTCATCAGGCTCACAAAATGCACCAAGTGGGATTATAAGATAAAGAATACCTAATGATTTAACTTTCAACCCACTTACAAACGTAAGAATGCCATGAGAAAATTCATGAACAACAACTGCAATAATTAATGCTATAAGTATATAAAATATGTAATCCAAAGGCAATATTGGGTTTATCCCCGGTATTACTAATCCAAATTCAATTCCAGGTAATGCTTCAATTTGTTCAGGTGAAAAACCAATAACAGTCCAAGTCTGAAATATCAATATTAGAATCATAAATAACATCATAATGAAACAAAATACAATTCCAAAACTACCAAAAGCTTTCCAGAATTTCTTTTTATTTGATATCTTTTTTAACCATTCAATACCTTTTAACGTCCTTATCAGAAGTGCTGGGCCATAAAATGAAATATTATATTTCTTTAATATATTTTTTTTACTTAAAATTATTAGGATTAAAAAATAAACGAATATAACAATTAATAGTATCAATAAATTATTCATAAGATCCACGTTATTTTGCCTTTGAATGCAACAATATTATAAAAAGCTTAACGTTTAATTATGGGAAAAGGAGTTGGAGGTAAACAAAGAAAATTAATGGAGCGTAGATTTGAAGATTACTGATTTTTATCCTTCCTATTTCCCTTAAATAAAAGAAGTATTATGCTATTTATAGTTATCTATCATTATTTTTATAAAAAAAAACTTCAATCGAGAAAGAAATAAAATATAATCATATGTCCATTTTATACATTACTAAACCTGATAACATTTTGGGAAGGAAATAAGTAGATTTTTGAGGCATATGTTCTCCAGATTCAGCTATTGCCTTTAATTCATTTATTTTTGTTGGATTCATTAAAAATGAAAAATTATATTTCTCTTCATTAACAAATTGAATTGCTTCTTTTAAATCTCTAGTATAAAAAACATGGTTTTCAAGATTTTCTTGATTTATATTTAATATCTCTTCAAATATTAATTTCTGTAAAATAGATACATCTAATGATTTCCAAATTTTAGAATGAGTATCTCCAACTTTATCCATTAAATTTAAATTTTTTAATGTTAAAATATAGTATTTATTTTTTAAATATAACACAAATTGTTTTTTATTTTCACTTGAAATATCACTCATTATCTTTTTTTCAATATTTATTATATTATCATTTGTAATATTTTTTTCAATAATCTCAAAATAATTCTCTAGTTTTGATAAAAATTTATTTATATCAATTTCGTCTTTTTTAACTAATCTGTGGGTTGGTAGAATTGATAAACCTTCATCAAACATATTTACTAGTATCACCATTCTATAATTAAAAGGTGAATCATCATTATAATTTTGATATTTTCCACTCATTTCATTTGCAAAATTAATCGCAGTTTGATATCTATGATGTCCATCTGCAATAAATAAAATCTTATTTTTTAAGATTTTTTCGATATGTTTAATAATTTTTTTATCTTCTAATTTCCATAATGTATGATAAAAAGAATCATAAGCTTTTATTTGAAAAATTGGATTATTTATTTTGTCGTTTATAATTTTATTAATTTCATCTTTTTCATCAACGTATAGAAGTTGGATAGGCTCCAAATTTGCTTTACAATTCCTCATTAGATTTAATCTATCTTCTTTAGGTTTTGATAATGTTTTTTCATGTGCTCTTATTTTTTCATAGTTTTTATCTATTTTTAATAAAATAAAGAAACCATTCATTATCTTTTTTTGATTATTTATTTCATAATTTATTTTATATGGGTATATTGAATTTTCTTCAGATCCAACTAAAATATTTTCAGAAAGCCATTTTTCTAAAAATTCTTTTGCACGCGTATAATAATTACTTATTTCATTATCATCTTGTTTTTTTTTACCTAATATTAATCTAACGAAATTATAATCATTATTATTGTATAATTGATCCTGCATCATTTTTGAAATAATATCATATGGAGGTGACATTAAATTATCAAAATTATTAAATTTTTTTGTATTATATGTAATTCCTCTAAAAGGTTTTACTTCTACCATTATATTAACTCCATTAAATATAAACTTCAATATCCTAATCAATTAAAAATATTGCTAATAATAAAAAGTATTTTTCATTAAAGTAAGATTCATAAATAATTTCTTATTAGACCTATTAAATGAAACCAAAACTTAATAATAAAAATATAATAAAAACTGCTAAAGATATTTGTGAAAAATATAAAATTTGTGATAATTGTTTTGGTAGGCTTTTCAAGGAAATTGAATATGGTAAGCCTAATGAACAAATTGGGAAAGAATTAAGAAAAAAAATTAATATTTCTAATAAAATACATCCAAAAGATTGTTGGTTATGTTTTGGTTTATTAGAAGAAATTAATAAATTTGCAGTCATTTCATTAAAATCTTTAAAAAATTATGATTTTGATACTTTTTTAGTAGGAACTATTATTGATGAGGAGATATTATTTAAAGAGAAAACATTAATTGAAAATTTTAAATTAAAATTTTTCGAATCCATAAAAAACGAATTAAATAGGGAAATTGGTATAATTCTTGAAAATAAACTATCAAAAAAAGTTGATTTTAATAATCCAAATATTATGATAATAATTGATACTCAATTTAATACAATATATTTACAGATCAAATCTCTTTATATATATGGTAGATATAAAAAATTAAAGAGAGGAATACCTCAAACAAAATGGTTTTGTAGGATATGTAGAGGGATTGGATGTAAATCATGTAATTATTCAGGCAAAATGTACACTAATAGTATAGAAGAATTAATTGCAAAACCCACATTAAAAATGACAAAAGGTGAAGACGAATCATTTCATGGAGCTGGCAGAGAAGATATTGATGTAAAGATGTTAGGAAATGGTAGACCTTTCGTATTAGAAATAAAAAA
The DNA here is from genome assembly GCA_022848765.1 of Thermoplasmatota archaeon. Classification (GTDB taxonomy): domain Archaea; phylum Thermoplasmatota; class E2; order DHVEG-1; family DHVEG-1; genus JAJISJ01. Next base: position 18,337 of record JAJISJ010000014.1, on the reverse strand, counting down.
TCCTAAAAAAAGAGAAATTGATTTAAATGAATTAAATGAAATGATAAATAAAAAAAATATAAAAAAAATAAAAGTTATGAACTTAAGATTTTCTGATAAAAATGAAATAAAAATAATAAAAAGTAAAAATTTTAAAAAAATTTATAGAGTTGAGATTTCGGGTGATAAAAATTTTGATATAGAAAAACTTAAAAAGGCAGCTTTATCATTACAGGGTAAAATAATTAGTCAATATACACCAACTAGAGTGGCTCGAAGACGAGCAAACATCTATAGAGATAGGAAGATATATAAAATCAGTATAGAATCGATTGAAAAAAAAGAAGCGACTTTAAAGATTGAATCACAATCGGGTACATATATTAAAGAGCTTATAACTGGAGATGATGGTAAGACAAAACCCAGTATTAGCGGGTTAAATGGATTTCCATGTTACGTAAAAAAATTAGATGTAATGCGCATTAAGGAGTAGAAAAGATGGTTAAGCGATCAAAAGGTTTAAGGAGTAAAAGTAGACACATTTTAAGAAAAAAACCTAGAGATAGAGGTGTAATTCCTATTACAAGAGCCTTACAACAATTTGAAGAAGGCGATTATGTAAATATCGTTATTGATTCATCTATTCACAAAGGTATGCCACATATACGTTTTCATGGTCAAACTGGAAAAATTGAGGGGAAACAAGGAAATTCATATATAGTTGGTATTACTGATGGTAAAAAGAATAAATCTTTAATAATAAAACCGGAACACTTACGGAGGGTAAAATAATGGTAACTAAAGATGAAAGTAAAAAATTTATACCTCTTTCTGAAGTTAAAAATATTTTAAAAAAAATTGAAAAAGAAAGAACCGAAATAACTTATGAGCAAAGAATAGCTTTAGAACATGCTCAAAAATTTGCAAAATTACCAAATCAAAAGGTTAAAGACCTTATTAAGGATTTAATGAAATTGGAATTTATTGAAGAATCACATGCTTATAAAATAGTCGATTTACTCCCTAGTACAAATGAAGATATTAAAACTATTTTTGCAAAAGAAAGAATTAATTTAGATGATGACAAAATAAATAATATTTTAAACATTACCAATAAATATTCTTTAGGATAAGGGGTTGATTATTTTGGAGGATTATGTCTACGTTTTAGATTATCTGGAAAAAGGAAGAGGAGATGCACATCTTCATAAGAAATATCCTGTAGTTTATGGTTTAGGTGAAAACCAGTTTACACTACTGGAACTTATTCCAAGAGAAAAAGTAAATTTTACTATAGGTGAGAGAATTTATGTTGGAAAAGACAATATTAAAAGAACCAAAATAAATAAAATTAAAGGCAGAATAAAATATGAATTGTTAACATCAACAGCTCATGGGGAGATGCCAGATATACTTCTTGAAGTTGTTCATAATAAAGAAAAACATTTTATTGAATTTTTTAACAATGCACCCGCAATTTCAACTAGATTTCATGTATTAGAATTACTTCCAGGTCTAGGTAAAAAAATGATGCACGATGTTTTAAATGAACGAAGAAAAAAATTTTTCAATAGTTTCGAAGATATGACAAATCGTATCGATTTCTTAAGATCACCTGATAAACTTATTGCAAGAAGAATTGAATTAGAATTAACTGACCCTAATCAAAAATATAGATTATTTACTCGACCACCTATTTCAAAAAAAGTTTATTAATTTCTTGATGTATTTATAATAATCAAATTCTGTTAATTATTAAAGAAAGCATTATTTATTAATACCTACATATATTTTTAAATTATTATGATAAATAAAAAAAAATTAGGACAAAATTTTCTAATTAATAAAGATATTGCTAGAAATGAAATTGAATATTGTGGTATAACTAACAAAGATATTGTACTAGAAATCGGTCCTGGAAAAGGAATACTGACTAAAATATTAATAGAAAAGGCTAAAAAAGTAATAGCAATTGAAATAGATAAAAATCTATACAACAACCTTAAAAAAACAATTTTAGATAAAAATATCATTCTTATAAATAATGATGTTTTAAAAATAAAATTTAAAGATATTCCTAAATTTAACAAGATCGTATCAAATTTACCATTCCATATTTCCTTACCAATTACAATAAAAATTCTTAATTATGATTTTAACAAAGCAGTTCTTATATATCAAAAAGAATTTGCAGAACGAATGACTTCAAAAGTTGGTGAAAAAAATTATTCAAGATTATCAATTTTAATATATTATAAATCATTTTGTAAAATACTTGAAAATATTCCTAAAATAAATTTCTCACCAACTCCAAAAATCGATTCTTCAATCGTTGAAATAATGCCTAGAAAAACTCCTCCTTTTTATCTAAAAAACGAAGCATTTTTTTTTGAATTAACAAAAAATTTATTTAATCATAAACGAAAAAAAATTCAAAATAATTTAAAAAAACATTACAATATTGACTTGAAAAATATTCCTTATAAAAATAAGAGAATAGGAGAGATAACTCCAGAAGAAATTGGTAAACTTAGTAACATTTTATACGACCAAATAAATTAGTGATACCTTTCTAAATTGAAAATGTATTATTTTATCTTGTATGCAAAGATTAATATGGTAGATTTATTTAATTAATGTTTTTCAAACGGTACAAGAAAATATAAGGCGGGATGTTGCAAAATTTACGAAATACATAAATAAAGTTGTAGAATAGCATCTACCAGTTTTTACCAATGTCTGTATCTACCAATAGAGAAACTCAAGATTGCATATAAGAAAAATGCTATTTTTGGGACTTGGATCATGATAAATGCAAATGGATGTTGAATGAATGAACGAATATTACCTGTCTCGAGATAAAATAATAACCAAAACAGATGAGTGGATGAAATCCTATAATATACCAAAATATAGATCAAAGAACATTACCTTTAACCATAATAATTCTGCATTAATCGTTATTGATATGCAAGAATACTTCATCAATGAAAATTCACATGCTTTTATACCCTCCGCACAGTTTATCATTCCAAATATAAACACTCTAATAAAAAGATACAGAAAACTCGGTTTACCTATTATATTCACATTTCATGCATACCAAAATGATGAAGATCCAGGAATCATGGGACGATGGTGGAAAGATGTTCTGAGAGTTAATAATCCAATGTCAAAAATACATTCAAAAATTAATTGGAATAAAGAAGATATAACGTTACGAAAAAATAGATATAGTGCTTTTATTGGAACAAAGCTTGATGAAATACTAACATGTATGAATATTAATACTCTCATTGTTTCAGGTATAATGACTCACTTATGTTGCGAATCAACCGCTAGAGATGCCTTTATGAGAGATTATGAAACTTATTTTGTAATTGATGCAACTGCTGCCAATAGTGAACTTATACATGTTTCAAGTCTTAGAACTCTTGTTGATGGTTTTGTCATACCTGTTAAAACAAGTGACATTGTAAAGGAAATGGATAATTATGAATGATGTTGCTATTGTAGGGGCGGGACCTGCAGGAATAGCAGCATCTATTTTTCTAAAACGTGCAGGTTTTGATGTACAACTTTATGAGAAAAATCAAGTCGGAGGTCTTCTTTTAAATGCCTATTCTGTCGAAAACTATCCTGGGTTTCCCCATGGAATAAAAGGTAATGAACTATGTAAACTTTTTAAATTACAACTGGAGAAATGGAGTATATATCCTATATTTAAAGAAATAATTAAGGTTACAAGGGGAAAAAACAAGTTTATTTTGAAAACAACAAAAGACATAAAAGAGTTTAAGGCAATACTGATTGCAACAGGTTCAAAACCAAAAAAACTTGGAATACCGGGCGAAGAGGAATCTATTAAAAGACATATATTTTATGAAATAAAAGATCTAATCCCAATAATTAAACCAGAAAGTAATTGCATCATTATTGGTGGAGGCGATATGGCTTTTGATTATGCATTAAACCTAACTGAAAATAATGCAAATGTAGACTTGTATTTCAGATCTCAAAGACCAAAATGCCTTCCATTACTAGAGAATAGAGCTAAAAAAATTGCTACAATAAAATTACATCCTTTTAGCATACCTCTACAGATTGACGAATTAAAAAATAAAACCGTTATTCAATTTCAGATAAAAGAAAACAAGAACATAATTCATTCTAATAATGAACAAAATGATTCAAATAATACAAATATAATAACTTCAACATCAAATTATACCTTAATAGCAATTGGGCGACTCCCAAATAACGATCTAATTTCAAAAGATTTTATAGAAGAAAATATATCTGGTTTATATATTGCAGGTGATTTAAGAAAGGGCATATATAGACAAGTTGGAATAGCCGTCGGTGATGGAATTTATAAGGCAATGTGTATTGAAGAGTATCTTAAAGGTAATGTATTATGGAAGTGTTAACTGAGTATGGTAAAGAAGATCTTGCTAAGGTTTATGTTGCCTATTTTAGAAATAATAAGAAGTATTTAGTGGAGTTTGTTGAATCAATTCAACCACCTTTACCACGTGAGCAGAAATGGGTTCTTATCGTTTCAACATTATTTGGATGTCCAGTAGGATGCAAAATGTGTGACGCTGGCGGCTACTATAAAGGTAGGCTTTCATCTGATGAAATACTTGAAGAGATCGACTATATAGTTAAAAAAAGATATCCAGATAGAAGAATTCATATTCCAAATTTTAAAATACAATTTGCTAGAATGGGAGATCCGCTCCTTAATTCTGATGTACTCAATGTATTAGAAACACTACCAATAATATATGATGCACCAGGTCTTACTCCATCAATTTCAACAGTTGCACCAAAAAACTCAGAGAAATTTCTTAATAGACTTTTAGAAATAAAAAATAAATATTACACAAATGGTAGATTTCAGATGCAGTTTTCAATTCATACAACCGATATTTCAAAAAGAGATGAGTTAATCCCCATCCAAAAAATGGGATTCAATGAAATCGCTGAATATGGAAATAGATTCTTTACAGAGAATGATAAAAAAATTACTCTTAATTTTGCCATAAGTAAGGGTTATCCTGTAGATGCCGATGTTATTCGACGATATTTTGACCCTGATAGATTCATCATAAAACTTACACCTATTAATCCTACTGAGATGGCATTGTGTAACAATCTTCACTCAGAGATTGATGCCTTTAAACCTTATTCCGCTGATCCAGTTATAAGGGAGTTCTATTCTAAGGGTTTCGATGTAATTTTAAGTATTGGAGAGGTTGAAGAAAATAAGATAGGAAGTAACTGTGGACAGTTTGTATCCCGTATGAAAGAAACAATGATGGAAATGAATTTCAATTAGAATTCAGTTATAATTTCTACTTTTATTAATGGAATTTTGTGGCTTTATTTGTTTTTCTTTCATGTTATTATGGTTATTTGCAGATACAATGTTTCCTCAAATATTTTCTAGATTTTATACTGCAAAAGACGAAAAAACATTAAAATATTTAATTATTTTTTATCCAATAATAGTATCTTTTTTATTTTTGTTTCCAGTTCTAATTGGGGTTTGGGCGCATGGTGTAGGAATAGTTTCAAATCAAAATGATATGATTTTACAAATAATGGTATATAAATATGCTCCAGAATATGTTTATTCATTTGTAATGATTAGTGCCTTAGCAGCTTTAATGTCAACTGCATATTCTCAACTATTATCTCTTTCTACAATGCTATCACATGATTTAAAATTAAAAAAAATTAGGCTTTTATATTTTTTTTACAATTGCAAAATAATTGTCAACATACTTAGTTGATCTCAATTTAATATCATAAATTTTTAATAATTTTAATCCAGATTTTTTTATATCCTTTAATAATTCCCTTTTGCTGTATAAATGATAAAATCTAGGTATATTTAATTCATCTTTCTTCCAATAAATTATTATATCTCCAAATTCATTTTCATTAAAAAATAATTTTTTTATGAAATAATTTCTATACCTATCTTGCCATCTTGACCATACACTTATTAAAGCTCTTCCATTTTTTTTCAAAATTCTATTCAACTCTATTAATGATAAAATCCTATTATTTCTACTATATATATTATGTAATGAAGCAATAAATAGAGCAGCATTTATTGAATTGTTTTTAATAGGTAAATATTGAAAATTTGAGTGTAATAAACTCATATTATTAATGTTATTTTTAATTTGTTTATTTGTAATTATTTTTAAAAATTCTTTTGAAATATCTAACCCTAAGACATTTTTCACCTTATAAGTACAAGGTATTAAATGACGACCATTACCACAACCCACATCTAACACTAAATCAGTTTTTGATAGTGATTCAATGAATTCAATACATATTTTCCAAGGTTTATTCCTCGTTTTATCAAAACTTTTTGCAATTTTATCCCAATTAAATTCATTATTTATTGAATTATAATTAAGCATTAAATTAACTGATAAAATGTTATTATATATTATTTATCATTAAAGCAATATTATTTATATAAAATAGTATAATAATATAATAAAAATGAAGATAAATAAAAATTTAACAATATTAATAATTATCATGTTGATAATTTTGTCGATATTATCAATTTTCATTATAAATTATACAAACTATATTGATTCAGATAGAGATGGATATGTCGATAGTAATGATGATTTTCCTTATGATAGTGATGAAATAAAGGATTCAGATGGTGATGGTGTAGGAGATAATAGCGATGTATTTCCTAATGATCCCTCTGAATGGAGTGATTTTGATAACGATAAAGTTGGGGATAATAGTGATGAATTTCCATTTTATCCAAATGAGTGGATAGATTCAGATGGTGATGGTGTAGGAGATAATAGCGATGTATTTCCTAATGATCCTTCTGAATGGAGTGATTTTGATAACGATGGAGTAGGTAGTAATGCTGATAAAAATCCTTATGTAGATTTATCTATCAAAATTAATTTAGAAAAATTTATTATATCTAAAAAAGTTGATTTATTCAGATGGTCACAAATATATATTCAACTATTTATTAATAATGAAATTATAACAATAAATAATAACGGAAAACCGTGGAATATTAGATTAAATAAAGAACAGGAAATAAATTATAATTATGAATATGACATTCCAGATGATATTTCTTCTGATTTTATAGAGATACAAATTATTATATATGATAAAGATTTGATAACACAAGATGATATAGTAGATATTAATCCCATAGCTGGTGAAGATACACTAAAGATTAGATATAATCTAAAAGAAAATATTATTTCATCAAATAATCTTTCTAAGGGTTTTGATGGGGAATTCTGGTATAGAATAACCATTCCTGAAGAGGTAATAATTGAGGAAGATACTTTTAATATAACTTATTCATGGGAATTTAAAAATAGTAATTATGAAATTTCACTTGACATTCCAATTGAAAAATATGAATATTATTTAAATTTGGATGTAAATCGTACTCCTCAGCAAAGAGGAATAATTGCAATGGCTTCATATGTAACCCAAAGAGATAAAGTTATTATCCAATTATCAGAAAAATTAAATAATATTATTGAAAATCAAGGTTTTAATACTGTAGAAGCTTCTAATTTCATTTTGAGATTTATCCAAGAAAATATTCAATATACCTTAGATAATGAAACTAAGGGATGTATAGAATATTGGCGATTCCCTGTTGAAACACTTGTAGAAAAAAGAGGTGATTGTGAGGATTCATCTGTATTATTTTCATCAATTATGGAATCATTGGACTATGATACTGTATTACTATTCTATATATTAGAGAATGATATTGGTCACTTAGCCGTTGGTGTAAATATTAATATAGTTTTTTCAGGAGATTATATTGAATATAAAAACATAAAATATTATTATTGTGAGACAACATCGTATGGCTTTAATTTAGGTGAAATTCCATTAGATATCAATGTTGAACCGAAAAAAATAATCCCAATTAATTAAACTT
>JAJISJ010000014.1:0-10371 GCA_022848765.1 Thermoplasmatota archaeon | reverse complement strand
AATTCCATTAGATATCAATGTTGAACCGAAAAAAATAATCCCAATTAATTAAACTTTTTACATTATTGTATATATATCGCAGGTCTTAATGGAACTGCAAACTTTGACCTTTCCTCGGGATCATAAATATTTTCGTTATCACCTTTAAATATTTCAATATTGCATTTAAATATTTTTTCAAGATAGTCTTTTGAATCTATAAGATAATTATAACTATTAAAATCTTTTAAATATCTCTTTTGATCCAAAACGTTAAACTTTTTTATTTCAGTCTGAATTTTATTAACATATTTTAATACTTTTTTTGAATTTTTTTTCAATTCAAAATCAGACATTAAATCTTTTATAAATTTTCCTAAATTAAAATCATTTTCTATATATAACCTTAGAGATTTCTTCAGAATAATTTTTTTCCATTCTGGACTTACATATATAAATATTTTTTTTGGTTTAATTTTTGTAACCTTAATAATTTCATTGGCATCATCAATTAATTTTGAAATAAGAAATTCACCAATTTCCTCATTTTCATAAATATCATTTGATTTAAATTGTGGAAATTGCTTTTCAGATATAAACTTATTTTGTTGTAATAAATACCATAATTCTTCAGAAAGATGTGGTGTTATAGGTGTCATCATTATTGACCATTTTTTTAATAATTTTAATAATATTTCTTGATTCGCCCCCCCTCTTTTCAAATACCATAGAATATCTTTATTTATTTCAAAAAATATTTCATTTGATGCAATTCTTAAATCAAAATTATTTAAACTTTCATTAATTATTTTGATCCTTCTATTCAAACTACTAATTAACCAATTATCTAAATTTACATTTCTTTTATCATTAATCTTCATAAGTTTATTATATAATTTAAATATATTTTCAATTCTATTTTTATATTTAATAACAGATTCCGAATCCCATTCAATGTCAATATAAGTAGATCCAATATGAGAATAATATAATCTCATTGAATCTATTCCATATTTAATCGCAGCTTCTGAAATATGTTCAACCCCCCCTTTTGATTTACTAATTTTTTCTTTATTTTTTTGAGTAATCCACCAATGAGTAAAAATTCCTTTAGGATATCGTTCATATGGTAGAATTGCTACATGGTTCATAAGAAAAACTGGAAAATGAACCGTTTTATGTTCCTTTCCACCTAAATTTATATCAACTGGATACCAATATTCAAAATCAGATTTTATTTTATCCCAAATGCTGTCTTTTGATTTACCTTTATTTAAAAATATATAATCAAAAAATTCTTCATTCATTTCATCAGTAGAAATTTTGTTCTCATTTACATATTTTGAAATAATATAGTAAGCTGGATATAATGTTGAATCTGAAATAGGTTCAATAATCCAATCTTTTTTAAATGGAAATTCAGTCCCCAACCAAGAACCTTTTCTAATACAAGCTCTATCATCATACCAATCTAAAATACCCGGTAGTTCTTGTTTATATTCTTGGGGATAAATATTCATTTTTTCAACATGTTTTTTTGAATTTGAGGTCAGAGTATAATCACTATATTTAATGAACCATTGATCAGGTATTTTTTTTATAATTACTGTTCCACTACATCTACATATTACTTCTTCTGAAAACTCTTTCATAATATTTGCTTTATTATTTGATATTAACTCATTTTTGACTTTATCTTTAATATCTGATACTTTTATTCCAACATATTTTCCACATTTTTCATTTAAATAACCAGTATGAAATTCCTTCTTATACACAATTTCAGTTGCATTATCCAATTTTTCGATTTCATTTTGATTATTAATTTTTAATTCTTCACATACTTGTTTTGCAGGGATACATCCTAACTCTTTAACTTCAATGATTGTTATCGGCTCAATTTCTTCTTTTGATTCAATTAATGCAATATAATCATATGGTGCATGTGAAGGAACTGACATTACTATTCCAGTTGCCACATTTGGATCTGCAAAATGACCCGAAAGTATTGGCACTTCTCTATTTAATAATGGTATCTTACATTTTTTTCCTAAAAGTTCCTTTCCTAATATTTTTTCATTCAATATCGTAATATTATCTAATTGAAATGATAATTTTTTTGCTCCTTCAATTGATATGATCCATATTTCATCATTAATTTTAATCTTCGTGTATTCAACATCAGGATTTACCCACATATTCGTAATTCCATAAATTGTTTCAGGACGGAGTGTTGCTGCAGGAAGGATTGTTCCATCATCCATTTCAAATTTTATTATTGTAAATTCTAATATTTCTGCATTTCCTCCTTTAGAAATATCTGTTTCAGATTTATCTACAGCTACTGGTCCACAATTAGGACAATATGGAGCAAAATGAGGTTTTTTAATTAATAAATTATTTTCTTTTAATTTCAAAAATTGCCAAGTAATAAATTTCTTATAACCTATCGAAATCGTACTCATTATTCTTGAATAATCTATTAATAAACCAAATTTTTTCCAATAATCATCAACATATATTTTACTGAAATAATTTACAACTTCATTAGGATCTTTTAATTTATTTATTAATTCATCATTACATCCATATTCTTTCAATATTTTTATTGTATGAGGATCTTTTCTTTCTACCTTTTTAGCAAAGCCAATTGATGGTATTCCTGATGCATGAAAACCTGCGGGGAATAATACATTATATCCAGTCATTCTTTTGTATCTAGCAAAAATGTCACAATATGTAAAACCTCTCATATGGCCAATATGCAAATATCCAGATACTCCAGGATATGCAAAATGTATGAAGAATTTCTTGTTTTTTTCTTTTTGTGCTTCATATATTTTGTTTTCAAACCACTCGTTTTGCCATTTTTGTTCAATTTTTATAAAATCATATTTACCAGTATTCATTTTTTTTTTATCGAGTGGGAAATATTGATTGATTTATATATGTCTTTCTAATCTAATAAGCTAAGGAATCATCCGTGTCTTTTTTTATATAATAAATTAGTAATTTTTTATTTTAAAAAAGCATTTTAGAATATTATGTTAAAATCTCAACTAAAATAATATAAGATAGTTAATATTAGATAAACAATCGCCATATGAAATAAATATTAGCAACTATAACAACGATGATAATAAGATATTTTCTAATGCTTTAATATCAGCATCTACTATTCTAATTCTATTGAAAGATCGATATATAAGATAAAGTCCCATTGTTATCAAAACAGAACAAATTATTATCAATGGAATTATTAAATGAAGCAAATCCATAGCATTATAAAATTTAGATGTTGCAACTAAAATTGTAAAAACAGATAAAGGTAATGTAAAAACAGCTATAGCGGTTCTTAATACTGCTAATGAAGTTCTTTTTTCAGCAAGTAATAAACTTATTTCATCTTGAATGTCTTTTTTAGATTTATCCATTTAATTTAAAATATAAACTCACAATATTAAAACTTTTGATAATATTTAATTTATTATCCAATATTAATAATTATACAGATTTAAATATTATTTTAGCGATTATCCTTCCTAGGTTTAAATGTCATTATTGATTTATTAAAAAATATTATTACAATAAGTTATAAAACTAAATCTATATTACATTCATGGATGCAAAATTTAATAAATAATTTTTACGACAAAGTTAGGGATATAATAGATAAGGATAAATTTGACAATGAAATTATTAAAATTAAAAATGATTCCGATAATTTGTTTAATGAAAATATTTGTAAATTATTACTTATCGATAAATTAGATAGAAGTGATTATAGTTCTAGTAAAATTTCAAATTTAGAACCGGGGATGGAATCAACAATTTTTGCAAAAGTCAGTAACATAGGAGATATTAGAGAATTCCAAAAGAAAAATGGAAAAAAAGGTAGAGTTGTTAATTTAGAAATAATGGATAATTCTGGCATGTGCAGATTAGTTCTATGGGATAAAGATGTAGATCTTATAAAAAATAATACTATTGAATTAAGTTCAAATATCAAATTAATTAATGGTTACGTAAAAAAAGGTTTAGACGGGATTGAAATCAATAAAGGAAGATGGAGTTTAATTGAAATAATTGAGAAAAACAATTATAAATTTGCTAATAACTTGAAAAATGAAAAGCCAATATCGGGTAGGATATTAGAAATTATGCCTACTAGCCCTTTTTTTAAAAACAATGGGGAGTATGGCTTTTTCACATCTGTAAAAATAAAAGAAAAAAATCAAATAAAAAAAATTTTTATTTGGGATGATAAAGTAAAAGAAATTCAAAAATATAAATCTGGTGATTTAATAATTTTTGAAAGAGTAGATTATAAAAATAAAAATGGAGTTATTGAAAATCATATTAATAGTAATAGCATTATTAAAAAAAATTAACACCCTCCTTGTACATATTTTTCTTTTTTTTCAAGACAGAATTGTGCTTTAAGAAGTTCTCTACCTAAATACATATAATGCTCCCGTCTTAAGTTTAAAATTCTATTTGATATTGTATCACATAATGCATCGGCTTTATTTCCAGTAAAAACTTGATTTATAACACCCGATACGATTTTGTTTTTTTTATATATGTTTTTATAATATTCTACTCTTATTTTATTATTAATTAATTCAATAATAAAAAAACCATTAGGATCTAAAATCACTTCCTTTTCTTGTATTTTTTTTGCTTTTATTATTGGTATAAATTTATCTTCCATTAATTACTTCACCTGCTTTAACAAGATTTATTAATTTTTTGAAAGCAATATCACGGGGTAATAATCTTTGACCACAATCAGGAGATATTTGAATAATTTTTTCTCCAAAAATTGATGAAGCTTGATCTATATGAGATATAATTTCTTCAACAGATTCAATTTCAATATTATCAGATCTAACAGAACCAAGACATATTTTTTTATTATTTTCATACTCTTCATATGAATTAATTAATTGGGGTTTAGCTTTAAATTCATGAGATAAAACATCTACTGGCAAATTTATTAAATCTGGAATTATTTTGGAAACATCACCACAAACGTGAAGTCTAGTAAGACATTTTAGTTTTTTAGTTATAATTTTAATTAATTCATATCCATAATCTGGAAATTTATTAGAAAAAAATGGTTCATCAATACTAATTAAATCTACATATGGTTTAATTAAATCTATTTCTTTTTTGATTATTTCAGCAAAATCAAAAGCCAATTCCATTTTGTTTTTATAATAAAAATTAACAACTGATTCACTCAATGTGTATGGTCCTGCAATCACACCAATTAGTCCTTTATTTTTCGGTAAATATTTTTTGATTTTAATAATATCCTCAAAAATTATTGGATATAAATATTCTAATTTATTAATTATTTCAGGTCTATCTCTTATTCTACAACCTTTTATGTTTCGTGTAAAAATATTTATAAAAGGATCTCTTGTTTGACCATCTGAAATCAAGTCAATACCAGCTTTTATCATATCATTAACTGCTGCTGAAATATATTCATCCCAAAAATTTTCTAATCCATTAAAATAATTCTTAATAAATTTCATATTATCTATTTCAATTGGATAGGACCCTATAACAGATGTTTTTATTATTTCCATTTATAATTTTTTCCTCCGAGGATGAGTTTTATACGGTTTTATTCCAAAATATTTCTCAGAGTATTCTGATATAAGGATATCCTCCCATGCAATTATAGGTAAAACAAATTCAGCATTTTCTAATGGACCTATTATTGTAAAGTCTCCTCCAAAAGCAGATATATTTATATTTGATGAAAAATCAACAATTTTTCGGGAATTTTTATAATTATCTAACCACTTCGATTTTTCAACTACGTTATGTATTGAACATCCAGTTGGTAATCCATATTCCTCTTTAAAAATAGGAATTGAAGCTATAGCTGCTCCTGAATTATCACCCGGAGCTAAAGCTGCAGTATCTAGCAAAATTTTTTTAATTCCAATTTTTTTTGCAATATTTAATAAACCATCATTTGTCAAATTTGCCCCATTTTCAAGAACTTCTAATTTGCCATCAGGATTTTTATCTTTTGGATTAAAAGCTACGATAATTATCATATTTGGTTTATTATTTTTCAATGAATTAAATTCTTCTTCAGTGATTCCCACATGAATTGAATTATATATCGTTCTTGACAGTAATTTTTTCACTTTTAATAATTCCAAAACTTTAGTTTTTATTACAGGATCAATTATATCTATTGAAAAGGGAATATTTTTTGGAATTGATTTTTCAATGAAGTTAATAACAATCTCAATATATTCTTCTTTTTTTATGAAAAAATCGGGAATAACTGGATTTCCAAGTTGTTCACTTAATTCAAATATTTTTTGAAGTTTTTTTTGTGATGTTATTAAATCAGGTTTACCTTTTGAAAATAACCCCGCAAATAATACGGTAGGAATTTCACCAGGTTGACCGCCAATTTTAACACCATTTATATCAAAAATTTCTTGTTTTTTAGTAAATGAAAACAATTATTCACCTCTCTTTTCAACCTTACCCATATAATTTATTTTAATTTTTGAATGTAAAGCTCTTTTATCATCTATTTTCAATTTTTTTTCAGTTTTAAATTTTATAGCAATATAAGGTTTACCATATGATTTGAAGGTTTTAAACGCGTATTTATCTATTATTATATCTAATTTTTTTGGATCAGTTATATTTATAAAATCTAAAATTTCTATTTGATCTCTGAACCTATTTATTGCTTCTTTTTTTAAATTTTCAATATATGGTATTGCACCTGGTGCATTAATAATCTTATTTTCATTATCAATTCCATATTTATGCAATGCTATCAATGATTCTCCAGATTTATGACCTCTAATCTCTTCACCACAAATTAGCAAATATCTGATATTAGGATTTGAAATTATATTAGCAACAATTTTTTCAATACCTATGTTCTCAGTTTTTAATGAACCGTAAATAGCAATTTTTTTATTAGGAATATAATTAAGATTTAGAACTACAACTGCTAAATTATTTTCCGGTGAAACACTTACAAATTCACCACCCCATGGATAGTATTCTGTAGTCATATTAAATATTATAATATTATGATACTTTATAATTTTAATTTAATAATAGTTTATTTTTTTTTTTCAAATAGAAAAAATTTTAAGCAACTTTAATTATATTACTTGTTCGTGTTAAAATTACCTAGAGGTACAAGAGATTTTTCACCAGATGATATGAACAAACGTAATTATGTAGAAAATTCCATGAGGGCAACATTTGAAAAATATGGTTATAAGGAGGTTGAAACTCCTGTAATAGAATATTTAGAACTTTTTACTAAAAAATCTGGTGAAACTATAATTGATGAAATATATACTTTTAAGGATAAAGGTGGTAGAGAACTATCTCTAAGACCAGAATTAACAGCTCCGGTAATACGTTTTTATATTGATAAATTACAAATGAAACCAAAACCTTTAAAATTGTTTTATTTTGGAAAATGTTATCGATATGATCGCCCACAAAAGGGAAGATATAGAGAATTTAAACAAGCAGGTTGTGAAATTATTGGTACAAATAAACCAGAAGCTTTAGCAGAATTAATCTCTATGTCATACAATATTTTAAGAAATATTGGAGTTAAAGACATTATACTCAATATAGGTAATTTAAAAATATTATCATATTTTTTTGATGAATTGAAATTATCAAAAGATCAAAGAAAATATATTATGCCACTTATAGATAAATCAAAAATTGAAGACCTAAAAGGGGCGTTCAATAAATTTGGATTAAATGAAATAAAAGTAGAAAAATTTTTAAATATTTTAAAAACGGATGATATTTGCAACGTTCTAAATTTTATTAATGATAAAAATGAAATTATCGATGAGATAAATAATTTAAAAGAAATTTTTAAATTTTTAAATTCATCTTTTAAAATAAAATTTAATTTAAAATTAGGAATAGTAAGAGGTTTAGATTATTACACAGGACTTGTATTTGAAATTGAAGCTCCATCGCTTGGTGCTGAAAAACAAATATGTGGAGGTGGCCAATATGATCTTATTAACATTTTTGGAGGAAAAGAAACTCCAACTTCTGGTTTTGCAATAGGATTTGATAGGACAATTATTTCATTAGAAATGGAAAAATATAATTTCCCAGAGGAAAAATTAGATTTTTATATAATACCAGTTAATGATAATATGATAGAAAAATCTTTAGAAATAATTGAATTAATCAGAAATAAAAATGTTAAGGTAGATATTGATTTGTTAAGAAGAGGTGTTGGTAAATCATTAAAATATTCAAGTTCAATAAATGCTTTAAATTCTATTATTATTGGTCCAAAAGAATTAAATAATAATTCAGTAACAATCAGAAATATGGAAACAGGAAATCAAAAAATAATAAAATTAGATCAACTTATCAAATCAATATAAAATGTTTAAGCATAATATAACTTCAATTTTTTATAATGAGAATGGAAATGGATAAATTGGATATAAAATATTTAATACTTGATACTTCAGCAATTTTTTCAGGTAAAACAATTAATCTAGATGACGTAAAAATTGTGACAACTAGTAGTGTTTTAAATGAAATTAAGCCAGGTGGAAAGGATTATAGAAATCTTCAATTCTTAATAGAAAAAGGATTAACTATATTTGAACCATCGAAAAAATCATTAGATGAAATTCGAGTTGTATCTAAAGAAACGGGGGATATTTCAAGATTATCAAAAACAGATATGGAAATTTTGGCATTAGCATTGGATTATAAAAATACAGAAAACGAAGTAATTATTTTAACTGATGATTATTCAATACAAAATTTATCAAACCATCTAAAAATAAAATTTTTAAATATTAGCCAACCAGGAATTACAAAAAGATTTAAATGGTCTTATAAATGTATGGGATGTGGGAAAAAATTTAATAAAAATATTAATACTTGTCCCATTTGTGGATCGTTTATAAAAAACTATATATCTAAAACAAAAAAACTAAGTGAGTCTAAATGAAATTCAGAGATATTAAAAATTATTTTCTAAATTTTTTACGCAGTGATAATGAAAAAATTTCAATAATTAGAGACATCTTAGTCGCATTTCTTGTTGTTTTCATTTTACTTATGATTTTATGGTCATATACTGGTCAATGGTTTGGGGCTCCAATGGTAGCAATAGAATCAGGGAGTATGATGCATCTAAATGAGGAATTCGGAAGGGTAGGATATATAGATGCAGGGGACATGGTTCTTTTAGTTAAAGTAAATGAAAAGAATGATATTTTAACTAGAGGTAGTTACTTAGGTGGTGAGAAAGCAAAAGGATTAGGCGGTTTTCAATCATATGATGATTATGGCGATGTAATAATTTATAAAAAATATGGTAGAACGGATGAAGATCAAATAATACATAGGGCAATTTGTTGGATAGAGTACTATAATAATACTTATTCTGTCAAAGAATATGGTATTGAAAATGAAAATTCTATTACTATATCTGAATTAGGTTTGCATAATTATCGTCCATCACATTCAGGTTTTATAACTCAGGGGGATAATCCAATTACAAATGATCGATGTGATCAAGCAGGTGGTATATGTAGTGAACCAATAAAACCTGATTGGATTACGGGTAAAGCAAGATTTGAATTACCTTGGATTGGGACAATAAATCTATTATTTAATGATATAATTAGCGGTAGTTTTTGGAATAATAATGAAATAACAGTTTATAATGTTCCAAATGATAGTATTATTTGTTTAGTAATTTTAATAATAATTATTATTTCTATACCAATTGGTTTAGATATATATGATTAAAAAAAAGGAAAAAAATTCAATAATAAATAAAAGAATTAAATTATATTTTATTCATACCATTCTGGAAATGATTCATATGAAATTGGATCCTTAATATTAGATTCTTTAAATCCTTTTAATCTCAATAAACATGAATCACACTTACCACAGGCTTTATCTGAGCCTCTATAACAGGACCAAGTTTCCTTAAAAGGTACATTTAAATTATACCCTTTTTTAATTATTTGGGCTTTTGAAAGATTAATTAATGGTGATTTAATAACAGTATTATTTCCTTCAATTGATTTTTTTGTTGCAATATTTGTTAAATTTTGAAATGCTTTTATATATTCAGGTCTGCAATCGGGGTATCCGGAATAATCAGTCGAGTTTACCCCAATATAGATTGATTTTGCATTAATAACTTCTGAATAGGCAAGAGCAATTGATAAAAAGATGGTGTTTCGTGCTGGAACATATGTCGATGGTATGACTTTTCCTATTTCTGAAATATTTTTTTTTTCATTTTTAAATTCACCTGTAAATAATGAAGAACCACCAAAAATATTTAGATCTAATTTAAAAATTATG
>JAJISJ010000139.1 GCA_022848765.1 Thermoplasmatota archaeon | reverse complement strand
TTTTTTCAAGAGCTCTTGGAAGATCTTTCATTAAACCAGGTTCATATTCTATTGTTGTAATTGATCCTGTTGAACCTGGAACGAAGATACAGACAATGCCATTTTTTATTTTTGATATTGTAATTACTTTCTGAACTTTTGAGGTAATATCAACAATATCAGTTTCTCCATTGGTTTCAATATTAATCTCATCACAATATACGCCCATCATATCTCCTTCCATTATTGATTAAGATGTTTTTGATTTATAAATCAATTTTCCCTCCTGAAGCATCTCTTTTATAGAATCCAAAATCCTTAACGTTTTTTAATACGTCTCTGCCAAATACAGGACCTTCAACACATACCCGTAAACCATTACCAATACAGCATTGACTGCATATTCCTACACCACATTTCATATATCTTTCTAAAGAGGCTTGAAATGATATATTAACATCAACATCAAACAGTTTTTTCATCATAATTTCAGGACCACAGGTTAAGATTGATGAAAATTTTGTTTTTCCAATAAGTTCTTCAGCAAGATCAGAAGCATAACCACAATATCCTCTTGAACCATCATCTGTAGAGACATATAATTTTACACTGGATTTCTTCAGACGATCTTCA
>JAJISJ010000138.1 GCA_022848765.1 Thermoplasmatota archaeon | reverse complement strand
TACTGATGTCTCAAAGGATTTAATAGATGATAAAATGATTCTTATTGCTGTTGAAACCCAGAAAGATGAGTTTCTTTTAGAAGAATGCAGCCATGATTGGGTCCATTCTTCAACTGAAACAAGGGCAATGCTGATTAATCCTCAGGGAGAATATATTCTAAGGGAAAATGATTCTTTATTTATCATCTCTGAGAAAGAACCGATTTTAAATTAATAAAATACTTATTCTTTCCAAAACCGAAATCCCCTTAACTCTTTCGGACGTAAAAAAGAAAAAGAGATTGGTTGAAAGTATTGAAATTATATTATTTGTATAGAACAGTATAAAAGTTTATAAAACTAAGATACACAAAGATACTTAAGCTTCAATTGTATGGTTATCTAAATGATGGAGGTGAGAACATAGAAAATTTTGAAATAAAAAATTCTAAAATTCTTTATGAATGTTCTAAGTGTAATATTAATTCTGAAACTAAACCAGATAATTTTTCTAAATCAATTCAGACAGATCTTTTTGAATTAATGGGATTAGATATAATTCTTGTTTCCCCACGTCATCTTTTTAGAACTCCCTACTCTCTTCACGAGAAAACAGCACTTGCTTCTATAATTATAGAGGA
>JAJISJ010000137.1 GCA_022848765.1 Thermoplasmatota archaeon | reverse complement strand
TTCATTACTCGTTACTCTATTCTCTGGATGTTTAGGCGAAGATACAGAGGAGCCTAACGATAAACCCATCATCGCAATTAGCCATCCAACTAATAGCATGAAAGTCTCAAGTCTTGTTATGATAAGCGGTACTTCTAATGATCTGGATGGAGATGACGATTTAATCCGGGTGGAAGTAAAAATTGATGACGGGGTATGGGAAACAGCAGATGGAACTACAAAATGGAGTTATGACTGGAGTACATATGAATATGAAGATGGGAGTTGCACTATTAATGCAAGATCCTGGGATGGAAAAGTATACTCTGACGTACAAACAATAACTGTAGAGATTAGCAATCCTGAAACCGTTGAATCTGATTCTCATAAATGGGCTATTTTTATTGCCTCTGCTAATTTTCCAATGGAAAATGAAAGCAAGCTTGGAAACGGTGGATTATATCTTGCTGAAGAGATGGCAGCATATCTGATTGAGAATTGTAACTACGCCACATCAAACATTATTATTTTATTTGATGATGGATGGATTAGAAAAGACAACGGCTATGGCAAAAAGCTAAAGACATTGCAGGAACGCAATCATGATTATGATATTACCTACGGTGGCGCTACTAAAAACAATG
>JAJISJ010000136.1 GCA_022848765.1 Thermoplasmatota archaeon | reverse complement strand
TGGTGAACTGCTAACTCTTGGAAGAGGTATTTTAGCAGGCCTTGTAAATCATCTTGCGGTTACCAAATCTAACAAAACACCCGAGTCCATGACCCTTTCCAAGGAGTATCTTGAGACTGGTTGCAGATATAGTGGATGGGACAAGGAGACCTATCTTCAGGCCAAAAATAACAAGTGAGATAATTTTAATTTTTTTAAGCCCTTTGGGGGAATTGTTAAACATAAGATACCTTTATTATTAAGCATAATTTGGCGAGATACCCAGCGGTGAATACAAATAAAGATAAATTAAAGCCACTGGGGGGAATTGAACCCCCGACCTATTCCTTACCAAGGAATCGCTATACCTCTAAGCCACAGCGGCATATTTTACCCCTGAATGGAGAGGGGGTTTATTTTAATTTTTGGCAAAATTGGGTTGAATGGGAATGTTTTTTAGAAGGGTATTCATTTTTGAAACAGATGAAATTTATAAAATCAATTGATTTGCCCGACGTACAATCCCGACTTTCTCCATCAAAATTTAAGATAACTAGAGTTGGAGTAACCGGTGTTAAAAAACTTGTTTATATAAAAAGGCCCAATAAGGAATCTGCACTTCCGTTAGTTGTTAAAATGGATCTTTTCGTTG
>JAJISJ010000135.1 GCA_022848765.1 Thermoplasmatota archaeon | reverse complement strand
TGGGGTTTAACCCTTTTTTAGATGCGAGGATACAGCTAACTAGATCTGAATATCTCTGGTTCTCCATCAGTGGTACTACACCACCTATTGGGAAAAAATCCGCATCGATTTTACTTAGTTCTTTTGCACATTTAGTTCTAAGATCTGGATAGACGGAACCTTGAACTGTACACGCGAGTACCATGTCTCCTTTTACACGTATGCTTTGTTGAGCGCGTTTTACTGTTTCTTTTACGCCCCGTGCTGCCTTTGTTTTAGTTTGTTGAGGGGTTCCAAAAATGTCTAAAATTGTTCCGACATCGCTTCCCATGTCTCTTTGAAATTCCACGATTTCAAGCGGATCTAACTTTACGTCCCCATATACATACGATTGAAAAGTTCCAGAATCTGTCATTATTGGGCCATCAAAATCTATGAGTTTGTGAACACCAACTTCTAGTGCTTTTTCCCTAAGTTTTTCATTCCTTTTTATTATGTATGAATTAGTTATCACGATTTGTGTTCCAAAAAGTTTTTTCATTTCTTTTGGGGAAATAAGCATCTTGTTTGGGTTAATAACTGGCATGAGATTAGGTGTGGTGACTGTCCCATGTTCTGTTGTAAATTTACAGATTCTTCCAGCAGCGTCTCTATCTTTTATTTC
>JAJISJ010000134.1 GCA_022848765.1 Thermoplasmatota archaeon | reverse complement strand
GGAAGAACAAGCTTCAAATCCTCATCCAAAACAGCCTTTCCATATTCTTTAACATATCTAGATAGCTTAACCAGATCATCTTTGTCTATATCATGCCAAAAGAGATTGAAATTCGGGTGAAGCGGTACAGAATATCTCTCTGCCAAATCAAAAGCCTCTTCATAAGATGGATTTTGTAAATCAACTTCTCTTCCAAAATCTTCATTGATCTTTTTCTGAAGAGTTGTATCTGCCTCTTTAATTCCAGCAAATGTATGTTCATAGTGTGGGCAAGCAACTGATTTTTGAAGATCTTGAATCCACCATTCGTATACATAGGAGGAATCAGGAAGTAGGGTATTATTTTCAATGAATTCTCCAAATGGAATAAGAATCTCGCCAAGATCAATTATTTTTTTTACATCTTTCCTAACATTTTCTACATTATTGATTTGAATTAAATCTCCATTTTGTAGTAATACAATAGGGCCTTCTATTTGATCACATGGTGTGCCTATTGTACCTTTACCCGGACGTTCGGTTTTCATTTGCGTTCCAACAGTTATAAAACCGTCAAGTAGGTACATAGCAGCGGGATTAATTGCTGTAGATGCTAATCCTGCAGTTCGGGCTCTCCCATATCGCAATCGAAATCCACCCTTTTTAGAC
>JAJISJ010000133.1:396-653 GCA_022848765.1 Thermoplasmatota archaeon | reverse complement strand
CGCCAAGCGATGAAAGTGAATATTGGGAAAAATGGTGAAATTTTCTTCTTTTAGTTACGTGCAATTCTAGCAACGTATAAAATTATCAATATAATTTACAATTTTATAAAAAAACTTATATACTTGTAAGTCTAATATGTATACTTAGAGAACGGGGGATATAGCGTTTTTAATCACATCTCCTCACCACCTCACTAAATCCCCCTTCTCTCACAATTTGATCAAAAAGACTTAGTATTTCAAGGTATATTTTTAAT
>JAJISJ010000133.1:0-386 GCA_022848765.1 Thermoplasmatota archaeon | reverse complement strand
TTAATGCTTTTATATTTTGTTAAATATTCAAAAAAATCGTTTATAATCTATTAAAAAAAGATGGCGGATCATATGAAGATTTCTCTGATTCCACCGTCTGCGATCTCTCACAAATATAAAGATTTACACCAACATGTGTGAGACACACATTATAAACAACTGCAGGATTTGATGGCACACGTTCTTTACAAAGTTCCATCGTAAACGAAAGGATTCCCCTTTCTCGATATAACCAATTTTCAGAAGATCCTAATGTTCCAGCATATCGCGGAATAATATACTGCCCACCAGTAATAAGACGATATTTATTGATCCTGGACATGTTTTCACCAATTGAAATAAAAAGATCCTCATGTGGAGCAGGTCTTGTTGTATGCATCCACGGG
>JAJISJ010000132.1 GCA_022848765.1 Thermoplasmatota archaeon | reverse complement strand
TAGATATTGCAAAAACAAGCATCAACATGCCTAAAAAATATTGTAATAATCCTTCCATTTTATCAATTCACCTCTAAAATTTAGTTCCGGTTAAAGTTTTTGTATCTATAACGCCATCAATAGATCTAATCTTATTTACAACAAGATTACCTAATTTTTCAAAGTCATCTGCCTCAATTTTTGCAATCAGATCATATTCTCCAAATAAAGGATGTAACTCAACTATTTGAGGAACCTTTGAAAGCTTGTTATATACCTCATGCTCACGAGCAGGTGCAGCGCTTATTAATACAAAACCTATAGCCATATATCTTCCTCTTTCTATCAGTTATACTGTTTTGTAATATAAACTTTTTTGAAAAATTTTAGATTAAGGCAGTGATAACACTAACGGTCATAAGAATCAAAGTAGCACTTAAAATATAAACTTTATCAGTAGGGTTTAAAATATTTCTGTATGAAAATATTGATATTTCTTTATAATGAATTAACGGTATAGAAATTATTGTTAATAATAAAGAGAATGATAAAATGTGCCATATCATAAATGGAATCCCTCCAATGAAAACAGTAATTAATCCTTCAAATGTTTGAGGATAAAATCCAAGTTTTGAATAACCTAACCAAAAACCAAAATTTGTCCATAAATCATA
>JAJISJ010000131.1 GCA_022848765.1 Thermoplasmatota archaeon | reverse complement strand
AAGGCGACGTCATAACCACTAGACCACGAGCCCTTTTCGTTTGAGGGAAATAGCATTATTGTTTTTTTAATTTACTGAACATTTAGCTAATAAAGTTTATCTACATATTCATTTACATATATACCTGCTAAAAACATAAATAAAGCGTGTTTCCATTATATGTTTTCCTAAAATTGGAGGGGAACAACAGTTGAGAAAAAATGAAGGGATGCAACAGTACAATAGTTCTAACAATATTATAGAAAGTAAGATGATAGAAAATCTTGACGAATCTACATTTTCTATGTGGAAGTCCGAGTTACAAAAAGAATTACCATCTTTTTGGGAATCAATGAAAAGATTCTAATAATTTTCTAAATCCAAAAAAACAACAAACATTATATTTATTTCGCTTTCATAAATTTTCATTAAATGTTATATATAAGGATAGTATTCCTTCAATTAATGAACTATAAATCTCCAAAATTAACCGTTGATGGCGTTATTTTAAAAAATGGAAAGATTCTTTTAATTAAAAGGGGAAATCAGCCTTTTAAAGGAAAATGGGCATTACCGGGGGGTTTTGTAGAATATGGAGAAAAAACTGAGGATGCAGTAATAAGAGAAGTATTCGAGGAGACGGGTTTGAAGACAATAATAAACCAGCTTGTTGGAATT
>JAJISJ010000130.1 GCA_022848765.1 Thermoplasmatota archaeon | reverse complement strand
GCAAGGAAGGTACTTAAAACCATTATGATGAATGTACTTAAGGAAAACCCAAGTTGGACAAATGAAGAAGAGGCAAGAAAAGCAATAAAGAATAGCATACGAAATAACACAAAAGAGATAGTATCAACGCTGGATTTATCAAAAGTCGATTTAAGCGATTTAACACTTGTACAATCTGTTCAACCTGCAAAAAGATATAAAGTAAATCAAGATGGGTCGGATTCTACTTTTGCAAAACGTTCTAAAGCATTAGAGGACCTTCTTGGATATCCAATAAAAAGTCGTGTAAAACTTAACTTTGTGGTGACAAAAAAACCACTCCCGGGCATTACAAAACCATCGAAAAGTGGTGTAAAACCTATTGATTATATGTATCCTATTGATCTCCTAAAAGATACGGCTGAAATTGATCTAAAATGGTACAAAAAGATGATTGAAAACTATATCCAGGGGGCATTTGGATTATCAGAAATGACGACA
Source organism: Thermoplasmatota archaeon (assembly GCA_022848765.1). Lineage (GTDB taxonomy): Archaea > Thermoplasmatota > E2 > DHVEG-1 > DHVEG-1 > JAJISJ01. The sequence goes on along the minus strand of JAJISJ010000130.1, from coordinate 189 downwards.
ACAGAACAAAAGGGTCTTGATGCATGGATGTAGTTTGGATCCATTTTAATATTATGACACAGTGAATCATGGTATCAATTGCCATTAAAATTTATTCCATATAAACATTTTTTCATCACTACTTAAATCTATGAAATACATTCCATATAACGACAAGAGACAACAGGAGAAGCAAGATGTTAAAAAATC
>JAJISJ010000013.1 GCA_022848765.1 Thermoplasmatota archaeon | reverse complement strand
ATTTATTCATCGATGTTCTTTCTCTATCATATGGAACATTTTTTATAAGACTGAATCGTGCTCCACAAATTGTACAATTTATAAATGGAAAATTATATCTTCTATCTTTATTGTTATTTAATTCTTTAATACAATCATTACAAATACTGCTATCAGGTGGAATAAGGGATTCTCGATTACCATCTTTACTTATTAGAATTTTAAAATCATTAAAAATTCTATCATCTATCTCTTTTTTTATATCTGTAATCTTTGCTATTTTTGGTAAATCATTATTTAATTTTTCTAAAAATTGATCAATCTTTCTATCAATAACTACCTCAACTTCAGAGCCTTTATTCAAAACATAGCCATTCAAATTTAATTCTTTTGCAATACGATAAATTGTTGGTCTAAAACCTACACCTTGCACTATTCCTTTGAATATAAGTTTCATTAAATCATGCCGAATTTTTTATTCTACAATCAAATCTTTAGAGTATTTATCTGAATCTGCTAATAAAAATTCATTACTCATAGAAAGACAGTTAACTGGACAAATATCATTACATTGAGAGCAAAAAGTACATCTAGCTAGATATATCTTAATTTTTTTATCAGTTTCTTTAAATTCAATTGCTTCAGAAGGACATACTTTTAAGCATAATTTACATCCTATACATTTTTCTTTATCATACTGGATTTTTCCTCTAAATCCAGTTGGAACATCAATTGGTGGTATTATTTCTGCATTTCCAGCTCCAACTTCTTCTAAAAATTTCGTGGTATTTTTAGGCGCGTATTTAGCTGGGAATTTATTCGTGAATGGTTTTTTAAACATTTGAGAGAAAACTTGAGATAGCATTGAAAATTTCATTTCATTAGCCTCCTTGTTTTCTCTACACTTAATTCATATAGTTTTTGTTTATCTAACTGATATTTTTTACCATTATCAATAATCGCAACCCTATTTGTACATGACATACAAGGATCTGTTGATGCTGCTACTATTGGAATATCTGCAATTTGGTTACCCTTTAGCATTGGTATCCATGGAAGAATATTATTATAAGTCGGAGCACGTACTTTCCAATGATGTGGAGATTCATTTCCATTATATTTAACATAATGAAATACTTCTCCCCTTGGAGCCTCCATCCTTCCAATTCCTTCACCATTTACCTTTTTAAGTATTGAAAGTATTTTAGCAATTTTTTCCTCTGACACTATATCTCCTGAAGGCATTTTATCAAGACATTGCTCAATTAGATCAATAGATCCTTTGACTTCTAATAATCTAACAATTATTCTATCATATACATCCCCATTTACTTCCCCAGTTAATATATCTGGTGTGATATAATCAAAATCTAAATCACCAAAAGCAAAATATGGTTGATCAACTCTTACGTCTTTTTTAACGCCAGATGCTCTAGTTGTTGGACCGCAAGCACACAATTTTAATGCATCTTCCTTTGTTAATATTCCACAACCTTGAGTTCTTAATTTGAAAGTTTTATCATCTAAAAATATTTTTCGTATTTTTTCAAAATTATCTTTGAAATATTTCATTACTTCCATAATTTTGGGGTACATATCTTTTGTAATATCTCTTCTTACACCACCAATCATTGTTATTCCTTTTGTAACTCTGTTACCAGTTAAATATTCAGTTAAATCCAAAGCTTTCTCTCTAATTTGCCATGTTAAAAACAAAACAGAATCGAATCCTATTTCATGAGCAGCTACTCCAGCCCATAATACGTGTGAGCATATCCTTTCTAATTCTTGATGAATTACTCTTATGTATTGAGCTCTCTCAGGTACATCAATCTCTGCTGCTCTTTCAGTTGCTAAGCTAAATGCCATTGGATGACAGTAAGAACAAATACCGCAAATTCTTTCTGCGAGATATAATATTTGAATTGGATTTCTTCTTGTTCCCGCCCATTCAACTGATCTATGTACATGTCCTACACTTACATCAACATCGATGATTCTTTCCCCTTCGATTTCAAATTCAAATTGTACCGGTTCTTTTAAAGCTGGGTGGATAGGTCCTACTGGTATTTGATACGTGATTTTATTAGCTGATTTTGAATTCATTTTTTCACCTCGTGTAAGTTTCTAATGGTTTTTCCTGGACCTTTTTCATCCTTTCTCCAAGGATAAGTATCTTCTGGATAATCCTCTGAAATAAAAACTCTACTATCTTTAGGAATATTATTGACTTTTATGCCTAACATCTCTTGTTTTTCTTGTTCAGATATCAGTGCTCCAGGGATTAAATCTGTGATTGTATCAATTGTAGGATCTGTTTTAGGAAGATCTACAGTTATATTGATATTAATTTCTTTTCCTTTTAATCCATAGTATATAGAAAAATGATAAACAATATCTATTTTTTCACCTATATCATATCCAGATGAAACTGCAAAATGTGGATATTTTTCTAATTTAATTAAATGTTTTACTATATCTTTTATAATACTTCTATCTGTTCTTATCCATATATGAAAAAATTCTGTTTTTTTCAATCCTCTTATATGTTTTTCAATTCTTGAATCAGTAATTTTTGTTTTAAATTCATCCTTAAACGATTTTACTATTTCTTCAGGTGATAAAATATTTTTTGTCATTTATTTAGCCTCCAATGTTTCAAGTTTAACCCAAGCTTTTGCAACTCCATTAATAATATTTTCAGGTCGTGGAGGGCAACCAATTACATATATATCAACGGGTAAAATGTTATCAATAGGCCCCACTAGATTATAAGCTTCATAAAAAACGTCTCCTGTGTTACCACAATTACCAACACATATAACAGCCTTTGGATCAGGCATTTGTTCATAAATTCTTTTTACTTTTTCTGACATTTGTCTAGTAACCGGTCCAGTTACCAGTAAAACATCCGCATGTCTTGGGGAACCTACTAATTTAATCCCAAAACGTTCAACATCATATCGGGGGCATAGAGCTGCAATTATTTCAATATCGCATCCATTACATGATCCAGAATTGCAATGATAAACCCATAAAGATTTTTTAAAAGATTTTGGAAGTCCTTTAGCCATTTATTATTACCTCTCTTGATTATAAGTTATTTTGGTAATCCAATAAGCTATTTATAAATTTGTGGCTTTAAGAAATTGTTTAGCAAATCCTTGGTACTGGATCACCAATTGGCTTATTCAATATTCTTTTACCACCAATTGTCGTTTTTAATACGACTCCCCTAATTTTATCGGTTACTTCTCCTATTATAGCAGCATTTTTTCCTAAATGATGTTTTTTCAATGACTGAAGAACATCTTCAACTTTTTCATTAATTACGCCTAATACTATTTTTCCCTCGTTACCAATCTCCAATGGATCTATTCCTAGCATATCACATGCAGTTTTTACCCCTTGCGGAATTGGTATCGTGTTCTCTTCTATTATTATTCCAATTCTTGATTTTTCGCTAAATTCATTAACAGTGTTCGCAAGTCCGCCTCTCGTTGGATCTTTAGCAGATATTACTCCACCAACATTCAAAGCCTTCTCCATTAATTCATTTATTGGGGCAACATCAGATCTTATTTTAGTTTCAAATCCATAACCTTCTCTAAATGACATCAGTGCAATACCATGTTCTCCTATGTTTCCAGATAAAATTATTTTATCCCCTTTTTTTAAATTTGAATCTAAGAGCCATCTTTTATTAAAAGTTCGATATGATTTTACTTCCTGAATATTCTTGTCTAAATTTGGGCTTCTTTTCCCTATACCACTTGTATTTATCATAAATTCTTGTATAGCCCCTTTTTCAACTACTTTTGTATCTCCTGTAACTATTGGTACTTTTGCTTTTTTTGAATAAGTACTCATACTTTTTACAATTATTTCAAAAGTATCTGCCGATAATCCTTCTTCAATTATAAAACCTGAAGATAATGCAATCGGTTTTGCACCCATTACTGCAACATCATTTATCGTACCAGAAACAGCTAATGATCCTAAATCTCCACCTGGAAATATAATTGGTTGAACTGTGTGTGAATCAGTTGAAAAAACAATATCATCAACAACAGCTGCATCATCAAGCATTGAAAGAGGAACTTCAATTTTTTTTGATTTATAGTTGAAATGATTTAAAATTTTTTCTTTTATTAGATTATCCATGAGTTCGCCACCTGCACCTTGTGATAATGAAATTCTTTTAGTCATAGTTATACCAATTTAGCATCTATTTCATAACATAAAAAGAATATATAGTCCAAATAGTTTTTCTTAATTATTGAAATTCAAAGTAACTTAAATCTATATTTGACCAATCATCAAAATCTTTTCCACCATTTGATCCATCTGAATAATCAAGTATTTTATATGTATAATGATAATTCATAATACTCTCATAATCTTTATATATCCACCATCCTATTTGCCATGGCCATTTACTTAATTGTACATCAACACCTGGAGGATTTCCATTTTTAAGACCGAAGTTATGCCCCATTTCATGAACTATTGCTGATGCATAGAAATAATCAATGTTTTTTAAATTAAATTTATCATTACGTTCCATTCTACTACTAGAAATAACAAAACAATTTGTTCCAGCATGATATCCCCAAAATGGTTGAACATCACCACTAAATGCATATCCCGCAGGAATTGTTTTATATACAATAATTCCATAGTGAAAAACGCCTCTTATCCATTCATTTTTTTCATCTTTTATAAAATATTTTTCAAAATAATTTAGCAATGTCAACTGATCTGTCATTTCTTCAAAAGGAATGATTTCTCCCCCATTTATGTCTCCAGTATCAATATTAAATACAATATTTCTTTTATGGAAGGGGTTTTTCATCAATTCTTTTGAAGACTCTGGCATTACACTGATTTCACCTTCGGGACTATCCCCCATAAAATCTAATTCTAAAAATAAATCTCTTCTAAATGGATCTGAGTACCATTGTGAAGTAAGATACTCTTCAACATTATTTATCCCATCATTCTCAGGATCAAGAATCGCGTGATTATCCGCTGTTAAAGGATCATAACCCCATCTATGCTCCCATTCAATAGGAACACCATCCTCATCAATATCTTCACCCGAGTTATCAACCTCTGGATCGGTGCCATAAACGTTAGTCTCCATCCAATCTGGTATTTTATCTCCATCAATATCATTTTGATATATATCAAACCAGAGTTCACAGTCTCTATCGATAGTATATATTGTTCCATCATCACATCCATTAAGTCTTCCATATCCACTTGGATCATATCCTTCTAAATCACTATTTCGGAAATCATCACCAGTCCAATGCCCCGTCTTAGTATTATAGATTAATTCAACATCATAACTATCATCAGAATCACTGAAGTCACCACTAATATCACAAAGTCTATCAGCATTATGCTCATCAGCATAATCCCATAATTGGATTTTAATATCAATAAAATCTTCATCAGAGGGTATATCTACTGTGGGTGAAAAATCAGGATTATAAATATATCTAGTATTATGCCAGATGTCACTTGTAAATTCTATATTATTAATATAGACTTTAATTTGAAAATCGGGATCAGAAAATTCATCAATTTCATCAAGAGATCTGATTGATAATAATTTAACTTTAACTGAAATATCATTAATTTTTTCAGATTCGTTAATTATTAATACTTCTTCAGAACACGAATTTAGCGGTATAGTGTTGATAAAAAATAATATTATAAACATTAAAGTTATTAATTTATTCATATAATGTCCCCTTATATTTCAAAATTTTATAAGGTAGTAATATAATTTAATTATTTAAGAATATTCTAGAAATTTTATAATGTTTTATTATTAATCATATTATATTTTTTAGAAAATACTATCATTTAAAAAAAATTTAATAATGATTAGAAAAATATATTTGATAATAATTACTACATTAATTTTAATGGAGTACGTTATATTATGCATTGGAAATAGATATGGCGGAGATGATGGAATTGGCCCATATATTGCAAATAATTTAAAAAACCAAGAAAATAATAATTTTATTATTATTGATTGTGGAACAAATCCCGAAAATTATACCTCAGTTATTAAAAGATTTAACCCAAAAAATTTAATAATAATTGATGCAGTTGAAATGAATCTTAAACCGGGAGAAATTAGATTTATCAAAAAAGAAAAAATTGGAGTAATGCATATTAGTACTCATAATATTCCTATTTCTCTTTTAATAGATTATTTGGAAAAATATGTAAAAAATATATATTTTATAGGTATTCAATCGAGGAAAATGTCAGGTGAATTAAGTAAAGAAGTGAAAAAAGGTGCTGATTTTTTAATTGAATATATTAAAAAAAGGAAATTTGAAATGATTAAAATACTAGATTAAAAAATTCAAAGTTTAATATGGATAATTTTTTCCTAAAACTTCTGTTGTTGAAAGAGCAGCGATAGCGCCTTCAGCACAGGCTGTAATTATCTGACGTAAACCACCGGTTATATCACCTGCAGCATAAACTCCTTTTATATTTGTCCTTTGATTTTTATCTACAATTATATATCCCTTTTCATCTAATTTTATATTCATTTCTTTTGCAATCAGATTTTGAGGTATTTCACCTATGGAAATAAATACTCCATTAATTTTTAATTTTGTTTCTTTTAAATTAATTACATCCTTTACTGAAATTGTTTCAACTTTTTCAGAACCGTTTATTTTTATTACATTTTTATTAAAAAGAAATTTGATGTTATTTTTTTTTGCTTCCTCTTCATATGCTTTTTCAGCTCTTAGCTGATCTCTTCGATGTATTAATACTACCTCTTTACATCCTATTTGTTTTAAATATATAGCCTCAATTAATGCAGAGTTTCCCCCGCCGATTACTGCCACTTTTTTATCTTTAAAAAAGAAACCATCACAAGTTGCACAATAGGAAACACCTTTGCCTTGTAATTCAGATTCACCTTGAATTTTTAATTTTTTATATTCAGAACCAGTGGAAATTATAACAGCCTTTGATTTATATTTTTCTTTTATTGTCTCTATATAGAAATCATTATTATTTTTTTGAATTTTTTTTACCTTTTCAAATGTTCTAATTTCACAATATTTTTTTGCTTGTAATCTCATTTTTTCCATTAAATCAATACCAGAAATTGATTCAAAACCTGGATAATTCTCAATGTTTGGTGAAAATATTGCTAAACCACCGCCGCCATCTTTCTCAAATATTATTGGCTTTATACCTGCTCTTACTGCATATATTCCTGCTGAATATGCAGCAGGTCCTCCACCAATTATCGCTAATTCAATTTCCATATATAAACCAAATAGAGTTTTAATGATATTAAATTAATTATTTCATTATAATTTTTTTCAATATTTTATAAGCACCTATTGGAGATTCTATGTTTTCGATCATTCTTTCAAATGGACAAATATCATTTCCATCTTTGTTTTGGATAAATGGTATTATTCTATCTATTTGACTTGGAATACTGTTTTTTAATAATATTGCAATAGCTGATTTTGTTGATTGTGGAGAGTAAACTCCTTTTACTCCACAGTAAACACATAATAATGCAGATGCTTTACCAAGAATTTTATCTCCGATTACAGATCCCTGAATGTCTTTTTCAAATTCATTTATTAATTCTAGTATTGGTCTGAGCCCATTTCCACTTTTTTTAGCTAATAAAATTCCATTTTTTACAACAACTACTGAATTATTTGATTTTAATATTGAATTTCGTGCTAAATTCATGTCATTTATAATATGTTCGTCTATCACTTCTATACTCCTCTTAAACTACATTTATTGAAAAAGGGTTTTATTTCATCAATTATTTCATTTAAATATTTTTTTGAATAAGGTTTTATTTCTTCTAATTTTTTTGAAATCAATGGTGATTCATTTTTAAACTGTTGAAGATAAAATTGATTTGCTCCTTTTAGCCATTTAGCAATTTCTATTATATCATTTGTATTCAACAGTTTTGGTATTATTGTTGTTTTAAATTCATATTTTTTTGAGGATTTCTTTATTAAATCAATAGATTTTTGTATATCTTTAATGTCAACATTTTTTCCACATAATATATTATATTTATTTCTTGGGGCTTTAATATCCATTGAAATATAATCCACAAGATTCTCATCAATTAAATTCTTTAATTTATTTGGGAAAGTTCCATTTGTATCAATTTTTATTAAATATCCGATATTCTTAATTTTTTCTATAAAATTAGCGATATCTTCTTGTAATAAAGGTTCTCCACCAGTAATAGATAAAGCTTCTAGTTTTCCTTTCCGCTTTTTTAGAAATAAAATTAACTCTCCCTCATTAATTATTTCTGTGCTTTCATCATATAAAAGCTGTTTATTATAACAAAATGGACAGCGTAAATTACATCCAACTGTCCAAATTATTGCACTCAATTTATTGGGATAATCCAATAATGATGTTTTTTGTAATCCACCGATTTTCATTAAGCAACCATTAATTTTTTTTCTTTTATTTTAAAGGTTTTACGATCGCTAAATTCTTGTTGTTTTCCTCTATTCCATTGTCTAATAGGTCTTAGATACCCAACTACTCTTGAATATATTTCACATTCGTTTGTTTTTTTATTCTCTTTACATGTAGGGCAATATCTATGTTCTCCTGCAAAATATCCATGCTCTGAACATATACTAAAAGTTGGTGTTATTGTATAGTATGGTAATGAATAATTTTCGGCTACTTTTCTTACAAGTTTTTTAATAGCTTTTGGGGATGGATCATTTTCACCTAGAAATATATGTAATACTGTTCCTCCAGTATATTTTGATTGTAGTGCATCTTGCAAATCCAGTGCTTCGAATACATCATCAGTATACCCTACAGGCAGCTGAGTCGAATTTGTGTAATATGGTTCTATAGCACCATTTCCATTATTTGAATAAACTTCTTGATTATAAGTCCTAATTTCGGGATATTGATCATGATCGTTTTTTGCTAATCTATAGCTCGCCCCTTCTGCAGGTGTAGCTTCAAGATTAAATATATTGCCTGTTTCTTCCTGAAAATCTGCTATTCTTTTTCTCATATAATCTAAAACTTTCTCTGCAAATTGTTTTCCTTCTTTTTCTCCTATACTTTTATTCATAAAGTTTAGTAACGCATCATTCATTCCGATAAGTCCTATTGTTGAGAAATGATTTTTCCAGTATTCTCCAAATGTTTTTTTCACATCTGATAAATAAAATCTTGAATAAGGATGTAGTCCGCTATATGTTAAATTTTCAATTACTTCTCTTTTTATTTCTAGGCTATCTTTTGCAATATTCATTAATTTATCAAGTTTATCAAAAAAGTCATTGTCGTTTTTAGCTAAATAACCTAATCTAGCCATATTAATTGTTACTACTCCAACAGATCCAGTTTTTGGATTTGCACCAAATAGACCTCCACCTCTTTTTCTTAATTCTCTATTATCAAGACGTAATCTACAACACATACTTCTTGCATCATCTGGTTTCATATCGCTATTAATAAAATTCGAAAAATATGGTATTCCATATTTGGCAGTCATATTCCATATTGGATCTAGATTTTCATTATTCCAATCGAAATCCTTTGTTATATTATATGTGGGAATTGGGAATGTAAATGGTCTACCTTTTGCATCCCCTTCATTCATTATTTCTGCAAATGCATTGTTTATAATATCCATTTCATCTAAATAATCATTATAATTATCATCTCTTAAATCCCCTCCTATTATTACTGGTTCTTCAGACATGTAACTAGGTATTGTAAGATCCATTGTAACATTCGTAAATGGACTTTGGAATCCTACTCTTGTTGGTACATTCATATTGAATAAAAATTTCTGCATTTCTTGCTTTACATCTTTATATTTTAATTGATCATTCCTAATAAATGGTGCTAATAAAGAATCGAAATTTGATATCGCTTGTGCTCCAGCTGCCTCTCCTTGTAGAGTATATAAATAATTTACTATTTGCATAAGAGCTGTCCCAAAATGTTTAGCTGGTTTACTCTCAATTTTACCAGAAACCCCTCTAAAACCAAGTAATAATATATCTTTAAGATCCCAACCTACACAATATGCTCCAAGTGTACCGAGATCATGTATATGAAAATCACCATTAACATGAGAGTCTCCAATCTCGGGAGGATATATTTTATTAAGCCAATAATTAGAAACTATATTTTCTGTTGCATATACATTTAATCCTTGTAACGAATAGCTCATGTTACTATTTTCATTTACTTTCCAATCCATCATACTTAAATATCCATCAACTACATCTATATCTTGTAGTAATCCTCCTACTTTTCGAATATCTTCGTGTTGTTTTCTATATAAAATATAAGCTTTAGCAGTTTTAGCATGTCCTTCTTCAATTATTGCTTTTTCAACAGCATCTTGAATCATTTCTACAGTTGGTAGTTCTCCTCGTTTTAATTCTTTTTCAAGATGTTCTATTGCTTTATCAGTTAGATATGCTGCTTTTCTATGATCTTTTCCCCCAACAGCTTGAGCAGCTTTCCAAATAGCATTTGTAATTTTTATAGGATTAAAATCAACAACTTTTCCATCTCTTTTCCTTATTTTTCTAATCATTCTTTTATCTCTCCTCAATAATTTTTTCCCTAGATAGATTTTTTATCTCTTTTTGAAAAAATGTAATATCAGCAAAGGATCTATACACTGATGCAAATCTTATATATGCAACTTGATCGATTTCTTTTAATTCATTCATCACATATTCTCCAATAATAGTGCTTCCAATCTCTTCTTTTCCTGATCTTCGAATTTTTTCTTCAATTTTATTAATAATTTCTTCAATTTTTTCATGTGATACTGGACGTTTTTCTAAAGCCTTCATTATTCCTTTTTTAATTTTATTCCTATCAAATTTCTCTCGTCTACCATCTTTTTTTATTATTAAAACGGGATTCATTTCAACATATTCATATGTTGTAAAACGTTTATTGCATTTCAAACACTCTCGTCTTCTACGAATAGTATAACTACCTGTATCTCTAGAATCAGTAACTTTTGTTTCTATATGGCTACAATAGGGGCATTCCACTCCATCCTCTCCAAATAATATTTAATACAACATATTGTATACAAATTTATTTTGTATACACTATATGGTATATTATATTAGCTTTTAAATCTTTCTATTTTACAAAAAAAACATTAATTATTATATTATTTCGATTTTAAATATGAAAAAAACTCATAATTTTATAAGAGTAAAAAATGAAGAGCAATTCCATTAGATAAAAATGAAATATTTAAAAGATAAAAGGGGAAAATATAAAATTGGATTTACATATTCGAATATATTTCTGGTTGCAAAAAATTAATGACTATTCGTTAATTGTAAAATCCTCTTGAGAAAAATCCATTCATGGTTTATTTAGCACAAGAGCAACTTTTCGACCATTTAAAATTGCTTATATAATTGTTAATTTGATTGGGGGGAAAAAATAATATACTAATTGTAATAGGTTACATGTAATTAACGGTTCATACATAATATATATTAAACAGTACCAAAAAATATTGATATAAAATAACTCAAATTCTGGTTAGTTAGATAATACTAAATAAATAATTCTTCTTTTTTTTCAATAGATTCGTGAACCATTTTATCAACTTTAACTTTTTTTTCTTCTAATAATATATTTTCCAGTTTGGCTTTTGTAGATGGTTTCGATGGAACTGCATTACAATTATCTTTGGGCATAATTGAAATATTGAAGGTGCCAATTTTCTTAGCAATTTTTATTATACTTTCTTTATCCAAACCAATCAATGGTCTTAAAATAGGTGTTTCAACCGCTTGATCAATTACTTTAATATTATACAATGTTTGAGATGCAACTTGTCCAAGTGAATCTCCCATTATTATTGCATTTGCTTTTTTTTCAATTACAATTTTTTCTGCATATCTTAGAAGCATTCTTTTACAAAAAATACATGTATATTTTTTATTACAATTTTTCTGATATGTATTAAGATTTTTTCCATGTGGAATCAAGAAAAATTTCATTTCTACTTTAGTTTGCTTTTTTAGACTTTTTGCTAATGATATAAAATTATTAATTTCTCTATTATCAGTATATGGTCTTCCGTCTGCATGAATTAGAATTAATTCTTTTGATTTTTTAGAAAAAAGATATGTTGCAACCGGTGAATCAATTCCACTTGATATTAATGAAACAAATTTCATTCTGTCTCTCTTTTAATATATTCTAAATACTCATCATAACCATTATTTACCGGTATTGCAATAATATCAGGTAATTCATAATTATGTAATTCTTTGATTCTCTTTATAGTTTTTATTACATTTTCATCAACTGTTTTTGCAATTAAAATAAATTCTTTTTCTTCTTCGATTTTTCCTTTCCATCTATAAATTGATATAACATTTGGTATTATATTCACACATGCAACAATTTGTTCTTCTATTAGAAAATTCGCAATTTTTCTTGCGTCTTGCTCATTATCTAAAGTTGTATAGATAACAGATATCATAATAACACCCATTTTTTAATTATACATTAAAATTTAAATCTTTTGTTTATAATATTCATTCATATTATTTTTGATGATAAACTCTAATAAATTTTTTTTTGAATCATAAAAAAGATGTGTTTTACATTTACAATCACTGGATCCGAAATTAAATATAGGTAAAAATCTTTTTTTTAATAAATTGGCAATATCACATTCTTCTCGATTATTGTTTTCTCTATAAAATATATTAATTATCTGACCGAAATTTAATAAATAATCTATATGCCAGTGTATTTTTTTTTTGTTTCCAAGATGTCTTTCAATTCTATTTTCTAAACTATTTAATGCAGATCCTACATAAATATAAAGTCCTTTTTTAAAATAATTTTTCTTTCTTATACCATATTCTATTAATTTATCCTCATCTAATTTGATAAATAAAATATAGCTTCCCTTCATCTAATATAATTAGCCCCTGATTTCATTTATTAAAATTTAGATTATTTAAAATATTTTCTAAATCATTAACCATATCTGTTTTTAAAAGTTTTTTAGGTTTACCAATTGACTCTTCAAGATTTGTATCAAAAATTATTGATCCTAGGTAATTTAGGTCCATATTTTTAATTTGATTTTTTATTAAATTTGAATTTTTTATAACCATATTTTCAATTACTCCCAAAATAGGGATTTTTAATTCAGTTAAGATTAATAATAGTTTTTTTACTGCCCCCATTGCAACTTTTGATGGTGTTGTTACAACAATAAATTCACAATTTTTTATTAATCTAATTATATCAAGAGTTTCATCTCCTATGCCTGGGGGCATATCAATTATCAAATAATCTAATGATCCCCATTGTGTTATTGCTAATAATTCAATAATAATATTTGAGATATCTAAACCTCTAAATGGAGCGGGTTTATCATCTGAAAAATATATAATTGACATAAATTTTATATTATTTATTTTTGATGGTATGATTCCTTTGTCTTCATCGGGAAATCCTTTCTTATTAAAACCAAGAATAATATGAGATGATGGCCCATATAAATCTAAATCTAATATACCAACGTTATATCCTTTTCCTTCTAATTTTAATGCTAATGTTGAGGCGATAAGGCTTTTTCCGACTCCACCTTTTCCACTTGCTACGCATATTATTCTATTAATGTTACGTAATCTTTTTCCTATTACACTTTCTCTTACGTCCATAATTTCTACCTTTTACCTTTAATAGAAGTTATTGATACGCCTCGTCCAGATATTATTTCAAAATCTGGACTTTTACATCTTGTACATCTTGAATGAACGAAAGCAACTTCAGGTATGAAGTGTATAGCTTCTGATTCATCATTGTTTAAATCTTTGCTAATATCACTAAATTTCCATATATTTTTACATATTTTACATTTCAATGTACTTTCATCAATTTCTATATTAATTTTTACATTTTTCAATTTATTATTATAATTTTTTATTATTTCTTTTATGGCAAAATCAAATATATCAATTTCAATTTGTTGTAATTCTCCGATACTTATATTGATTTCATTAATTTCTTTTAATTTTTTCTTTTTTGATTCATTTAGAACTGTTAATATAATAGATTCAGCCAACGCCCATTCGTGCATATATAAAGTTGGATATTGCATAATGCTTTAAATTTTACTGATAATTATATTATTATGTCTTTTTTGTAAAAAAAATATTTTAAGTTTTTATCTTTTTATTTTTTCTTTTTGGAGAGAGAATAATTGATATTGCAAAAAATATTGCTGAAATTATCACTATAGAAGCTCCAATGGGAAAATCAGTATATAACGATATTAAAAAACCAATTGCACAACAAATAATTCCAACAATTGGTGAAAAAATTAAGATTTTTTTAAAATCATAAAAAAATTGATATGCGGTGGAAGTTGGGTTTATAATCAATGCAAATACTAATAATCCACCCACTATTCTTATCGATAGAGATACCGCAAAAGACGTTAAGAAGAGAATGGCAAAATAAAATAATTTTGTATTTATTCCACTGGATTCAGCAAGTTTTCTATTAAACATAATTGCCATTAATTCTTTATAAAATAAAATAATAAATATTGTTAGAATAGAGGATAGCAAAAATAACATCAAAATATCATTATATCCAATTGAAAATATACTTCCCCAAAGGATCCTTAATGATACCCCGCTTGCAGCTTGACCTGGTATCAAATTAATAAATATAAAAGCTAAAGCAATCATTATTGAAAAAAGAAACCCTATTATGACATTACTTTCTAATTTTGCTTTTTCAGTTAATGGCCCGAGTATAAGTGCTGTAAAAAATGAAAAAATTAATGACGTGATTAATGGATCCGTCGATAACATTAAACCAAAAGCTGCTCCTGCAAATGCTGCATGAGACATACAAAATCCAATAGATGATAGGTTCATTCTTACAACAAATACCCCCATAGTCGAACAAACATATCCTGCAAAAATTGCTCCGATAACGGAGGTAATCAATAAAGAAGTTTGAAGTTCGATCATTTATATTCCATCTTATTTTTAAAAAAATTTTCAATAAATTCTGATTTTAATATTTCTTTTTTATTACCATCTAAAATTATTTTTCCTTTATCCATTACTATTAGTCTATTACATTCTGAGGGGATAAAGGATAAATCATGTGAAACCATCACAATTGTCATATGATTTTTTTTATTGATTCTATTCAATAAAATTTCAATTTGTTTTCTTGAAGAAAAATCAAGATTTGATAGAGGTTCATCTAATAATAATAGATCTGGGTTTTGTGCTAATGCTCTTGAAATTAGTATTTTTTGAAATTCTCCCCCAGATAATTTACCAATGGGTCTATTTGCAAAATCAATCATTCCCACTAGGCTCATAGAATACCAAATATTATTCCAATCTTCTTTACTATAAAAACGAAATAAACCAATTTTGCCTGTTTTACCTGACATTACAACGTCTTTACATAAAAATGGTGCATTTGAATCAATATCAAAATTTTGAATTACATAACCTATTTTCTTTCGAATTTCATATTTATTTTTTATAATATCTTTATTAAAAATAAGACCCTCACCGGAACAATATGTTAACATTCCATTTATTGTTTCAAGTAGAGTTGTTTTACCCGCCCCGTTTGATCCAATAATCGAAATGAATTCTCCATGTTCTACCTTCAAGTTAATATTTTTAATTACTGGTATTTTTTCGCCTTGATATTTTGTCTCAATATTTTTTAGAAAAATTATATTGTTTTTTATATTCATAAAAATCTAAATTATTTCAAAAAGTTCATGATTTGATTTTTTATAGATAATTCTAGAATACTCAGAAATATTCTCCATATTTACTTTCGTTTCTATTTCATTTTGTATATCTTTTTTTAAGATTATATCTAAATTTTTTCCTTCTTTTGTTATAAATTGAACTTTTGGAATTTTTTCATTTTTTACAATTATATTTCCTTTTCCAAGAGTACAACCTGAGCTTAGTTGTATACCATCTATAATACAAGATAAAGGTGTTTCATTGCCTGTCCAAACAATAGCCTTTTTTGAAAATGGATCTTTTCCTAAAATATTTTTTGAAATTTGACCCATTTTATATCCAATTATAACATATGGACCTATATGTCCATGAAATTGTTCAATTTTTTTTAGTATTTCTTCCATAATACATTTCTCATTTATTTTTTTTTATATATAATTATCATTAGTATAGATATGAATCCTAATATGATAAATCCAACAAATAATGCATTTCTTTGAATTTCTATATCAATTATTTTATTTTCTAATTTAAAAATTTCTCCTTGTTTAAATTCATAGGTTGATATACCATTTGTCAATTTTTGAATATTATATGTTATCATATCTAAATAACTCTCGGTATTTGGAATTGCACCGGGAAAATTTGTAAAAATAACATGTATCGATCCAGATTCTGAGGATATTCGAGCGCCAAAATCAGTTCCGCTTTGTAGATTATCAACAATTGTTGAAACTTCATTATTTGAAGCGGCTAAGGATATATTCACTATATCTTGGGCAGAAATACTCTCAGGTGGCCCATATGAATAAATTACGTTAAAGCCAAACCACTCAAGAAAATCTTCATGCCATTGCATGCTAATTACATTTTTATTGAAATAATTGTCATTAATTATTTGATTCTTTATATTGTTTGAAGTAGTGTTAATTAATTTGATATATTTTCTTGAATTTTTGTGTATTGTAGTATTTAAATTAGGGAGAATTAACGATAATTCTTTTTCAATATTTTCAACATATTTTATTGCACCTGTTGGGATATTCCATTCTCCTAAATCTGAGCATTTAATTAAAGTATAATTTTTATTTCCTGAATTTTCTATTAAATCATTTAGCCATGGTTCCAAACCTAAAGAAATTAAAATATTAGCTGATGAAATTTTTGACATATCCTTTGGGGATGTATCAAAGTGTGTTGGACAAGCCCCTGGTGGCATTATATAATCTATTGTTGCATTATCTTTTAGGATATTTTTTGTAAAATCAGCTAGTATTGAATTTGTACAAATAATTGATATTTTAGATGTATTTGATTTAGATTGTGAAGAATTGATTGTGGAAGTTATAGATAATATAACAATGAGTAAAATAATGTATTTATTCAATGTTTTCATTATTTTTCACCATATAGTAATATTTATTTTAATTTTGTAACACAATATAATGAGTATAACGTTAATAAATGTTTAGTAGCAAAATTTTTAAATTCGTGCTACTATTATCATATTAGCGTGCTACAATGAATAGAATAACTAGATTTGGAGTTTCGATTGATCATAATCTTTTAAAAAAATTTGATAGATCGATTCATAAAAAAGGTTATAAAAATAGATCAGAAGCCTTACGAGATCTCATAAGGAGAAATTTAATAAATGAAATTAGTCTTGATTTGAAAGTTAAATCAATAGCTACTTTAACAATTTTATATAATCATCATATGGGAAATGTTACAGATAAATTACTTGAGCTACAACATAATCATACAAGCGAAATATTAGTATCTAGTCATGTTCATATTGATCATAATACTTGTCTTGAAGTAATAGTTTTAAAAGGTTTAACAATAAATATACAAGAATTGGCAAATAATATTAAAGCATTAAAAGGGATAAAACATGGAGAACTAGTTATTACAAATAGTGATATTTAAAATAATAATTCCCTAATTATTTATTTATTGCATTATTTAAATCATTTACAAAAGTTTTAACGTCGACTCCATGAACAGATGCGATATCACTAAGTTTTTCAAATGATGCTGCGATACATCCTATACATCCCATATTATATTTTTGAAATACTGGTATTACTTCTGGATGTTTTTCTATAACTTCTTTTATATTCATTTCTTCAGTGATCTTTTCTATTGTCATAATTTTTCACCTATAACCATGAACTATAATTAATAATACAATATAATATATTTTTCTAAATATCAAATAGTGCCTGTGCTGAAAACGGATAGTTATTATTAACTTTTAACATATGGTATGTTACTGCTTTAATTTCCATTCCAATTTTATGTTTTGATAAATTGAATTTTTCACCTAATATTTTTGCATTAAGATGAGGATGTTTTTCATCTATTTTTATTTTAAAAAAACCAAAAACTAAATTTTTTGCGCTATTTAAAAATAATAATTCAGATAGCCAGTCAACTAACAGTTGTTCTAAATCTGGGGCTTCCAATTTAATAGTATATTGTCCAATATTATCTATTTCTGAATTATCAGTTATTAAATCAAACATGGCTTTGGCAGCATTTTCAAAGCTTTCAGCAAGGTTTTCTCCAAATGCTTTGATTCCAATATCCGCTGTATGTTCAATTATTTCATATTTTTTCATATTGTTCCTTTTGATTATTTTTTATTACATTTACATTTTTTTTTATTTTCCATATTTTTTATTGATTTTTTAATTAAATTAATTATTACTGGTTTCTTATCTATAAATGTTTTTGATATTTCATCTGTTTTTAGTTCATTTTGTAAACCTGCAGCCATATTACTTACCACACAGAGTGCTGCATAGCACATGTTCTGTTCTCTTGCTAAAATAATCTCAGGAACTAATGTCATTCCAACAATATCAGCATAATTTGAAAATAAATTTATTTCAGATGATGTCTCCAATCTTGGGCCTTCTGTTGTAAGATATACACCTCTATTATGAATTTTCTTATCATCAACAATTTTGCAACTTTCAATCAATAATTTTCTTAAGGAGGGGCAAAATGGATTATTCATATCTATATGGACTCTATCATTTTCAAAATATGTTAAACATCTTGATTTAGTAAAATCTATAAAATCATTTGGAATTACGAAATCTCCTGTTAGAATGGTTTTTTTCATAGATCCTACAGTAAATATTGAAATAATGTTTTCTATATTACATGATTTTAAAGCTTGAATGTTTGCACGATAATTTATATTATGAGGTGGTATTTTTTTATTTTCTCCATGCCTATTTATGAAAAAAACATCATTATTTTCTAATTTTTTAAAATTAATTAAAGTATTACCATAATTTGTTTCAACAATTATTTCCTCTGAATCATTAATTAATTCATTTATTTCTTGACCACATATTAGACCTATCTTCATAATATAGCTCCTATAATTTAAGTATTTAACTTTATTTTAATTTTAACAATACATGTTTATTTAGATATATATTTCCTATGGCTAAAAATTAATTATAGATTAGAGAGAATGGACATAATCAATAAATATCGATAGGTATATCAGTTATTTTGAAAAATTATTATAAAATAATATTTTTTATAAATTAGTTGCTACATTCATTAATTCATTATTATGAAAGTTGCTTCATTATTTTCTGGTGGAAAAGATTCAGTGTTTTCAATTTATATTGCAAAACAATGGGGATGGGATATTACGCATTTAGTTTCTATATATCCTAAAAAAAAGGATTCTTGGATGTTTCATAATTTGAATATTGACCAAACAGAAAAAATTGCGCAAGCATTAGATATTTATCATATTAAAAAAGTTACTGAAGGGAAAAAAGAAGAGGAGATGCTAGATTTAAAAGAAATCTTAAAAGATCTCGATATAGATGGTATAATAAGTGGTGCTATAGCATCGGAATATCAAAGAACCAGGATTGAAAAAATATGCCATGATTTAAAAATTAAATCATTTACACCATTATGGCATAAAAACCAAACACAGATTATAAAAGAACAAATAAAAGCAGGATTCAAAATTATGATAGTAGGAGTTTTTGCATTTGGATTCGATAAAAATTGGCTTGGCAAATATATTGATAATACGTGTATAAATGATTTAATATTATTAGCAGAAAAATATAAAATAAATGTTGCGGGAGAAGGTGGGGAATACGAAACAATAACATTAGATGGACCAATTTTTAAAAAAAAAATTATTATTGATAATTTCTCTATTAAATGGATAAGAGATAGTGGTTTTTTAACTATTGAAAAATCACATCTTAAATGATATTAGAAATATATATAATGCAAATTTTTCATTTGTTGAAGAAATAAATATAATCTTTGATCTATATTTTTTTCATCTGGAAATTCTTTTAGAAGATGATCTAGAATTATTTTAACTGAATTTGTACCATCACAATAATTCCAAATAATAGATCCTAATCTATCAAAATTGGCTTTAAATGTATTTTCTTTCTTTATTAATTTACAAAAAGATTTCCAATACTTACTATTAAACTTTGGCACATCCATACTAACCATGCCATCTTCATTAATTGTCCATTTAAAATCTAACCTTTTCGGTTTATATCTATTGAATTCTTCAATTGTTGGAATTTTGTTATTGTTCTTATTTATCATTTACAAATATTTCCCTCAATGGAATGTAAGCAAGAAGAATTGCAATAAATATCCATATTATTAATCCTGGCCATATTGGAGGATATTCAAATATTGATAGACTTATCCCACCAATTATGAGAAACGCTACAATTACTCCCATCAATGCTTCTCCTGCAATTAATCCAGCTGTTAAAAGAAGACCGGTTCTTATTATTTTTTCTTTTGGTTGTACATCTGTCTGTTTAATTGCTAGTTCCCATTCACTTATTTGATCTTCCTCACTTGATCCATATTTTCTAGTAATAAATATATTTGTTATGTGTCTTACAACACCACCGCCAAAAATGGGAACAACTAAAGTAAATGGTAAATAGATACCAATTGCTACTGGTAAAACAGGTAAATCTATTAAAATAAGTACGAATGCAAGTACTGCACCTGCAATAACAAAAGGCCATATCATTTCTCCACCTAATACGCCCTTTACAATACCAGCCATTAGAAATGCTTGAGGAGCTGGTAGATTAGTGCTACCTATTTTATATGCTTGATCAAGGGCGGATACAACTAACGCTAATATCGGTGCTGCTGCTAATACTCCTATAATTTCTGCTATTTGTTGGTATTTAGGTGTTGCTCCAATCATTTGCCCACAGGTCATCGACTGTAAAACATCTCCGGAAATTGCTGCAGCACAACATATTACTGCTGCAATTAATATTGCAACACCATAAGCTCCAACATTACCTGAAAGACCAAATCCTAATAATATCAAAGATGTAATAAGAAGGACAGATACAGTTACACCAGATATTGGATTATTTGATGATCCTAATAATCCTGCCATATACCCCGCTATTGCACTTGCAACAAAGGCAAATAAAATTGCAAAAACTGCCATAATCCCAGATATTGCCCATTCATTAGAGACATAGCCGTATAATAAAAATACAGGGATTGTAAGAGCGCCAATTAATAAAAAAACAAATTTAAAATTTAAATCTTGATCTGTTCTTTTTTTCGCTTCTATTTGACCTCCTGTTATTCCAGCTATGGCTTCTTTTATTCCTTGGCTTAGATTTGCTCTTAATTTGAATATTGTATATATTCCACCGACAACCATGGCTCCTACACCAATATATCTAATATAATCGCCCCATATCTGATAAAAACCCCATATCAAGCGTCCTGCTTCAAAATTGCCACCGCCAAAAGAAAGTGCATCTGTAATTTGAGATGGTGTAATTGGTGTTGGCAAGCCAGTTGCTAATGCTATTAATGGAGCAAGGATAACCCAACCTAATAAACCCCCTACAAAAACAAAAGATGCTATTTTTGGCCCTATTATCCAACCTACTCCTAGTAATGCTGGGGACGCAGCTACTCCTCCATAAAAAACACCATTTCCTTCCCTTCCTCCAATACTGAATTTTCCAATATCTATAATTCCATGAATTGCACCGCTAAAAGTTTGTAATGCCACCTGACCAAATTTGAATAATCCTGCTAATACAACACCTACTATTAACCATACACCACTAACTCCGGAGGATTCTTTTTTTGTTTTCGATGTTGCCTCACCTCCCCCCACTGTTGTGGTAAGAACGGCAGCAACTGCAACTCCTTCTGGAAAAGGTAAATCTGTTTTTATAATCAAAGCTCTTCTTAATGGAATCATCCATAATACACCTAGAATTCCACCCAGTAAAGCTATAATTGTCGTTTCTAGGTAGTGAATTTCTGTCCATGTCCCCAGTAATACCAATGCAGGAATTGTAAAGATAACACCAGCTGCAAGTGCAGTTCCAGCTGCTGCACCCATCATACCAATATTTACTTCGAGAATAGTACCTTTAAATGGTTTCAATAAAGCAAAGGCCATTACTGCACCTGGAATAACAGCTGATACAGTCAGTCCTGCATAAAGTCCAAGATATGCATTTGCTGAACCTAGTATGATTGCTAATAATGCTCCAACTAATACTGCTTTTATTGTTAGTTCAGGAATTATTTTATTATGTGGTATAAAAGACTTGAAATTATCTCGAGACGACATCGTATATTACCTTATTAAATAATATATTGCATTATTTATAAAACCATCGGTATAGATTATATTTAATATAAAAAAATTACGTGTAAATTATAAGATTATTCATATAAGCATAACATAAACATAATGTTATTATCTTTTTATATATCTAAAGGATATCTTGAAATCCCTGCGATTCCATTAAAGGCAGAATATAGTGAATCTCCCTCTCCGCTATTTCTAGAAATAAGAAATATTTTACATCCAATTTTTTCAGCTTTTTCGGATAACTCATCAATAATATCTTTTTTTTCCACAATTTCCATTGTGGAAGATGTATCACATTTTGAACATTTTGGTGGCATATATTCTTCTAGTAAATCTTGATTAATTGTAATTTCTTTATTAAAATCACAATTTTGGCATTTTAAATAAATTCGATATCTTCTAAGATTATCTGAAAATAATATGATATCAACTGCACCCATTTCAAGTGCTTTTCTTATTTGTTCTTCCCCATAAATTGCAAGACTTTTTTCGGTTTTTGTTATTTCTTTTAGAAATTGTTTCATTACTGATTTCTCTTTAGCTACTTCAAGATCCACCATAGTTTCTGATGCCTTTGATACAAGTTCTCTTAAACCATATTCATCTGTATAACCAGTATCAAACATATCAACAATTTTATCTTGAATAGTATACTGTAAATATTTTTCTTCAACAAAATATTTTTTTGTTGGTCCGGGTCCCCCGACGAAGATTCCTTTTATATCATCCTCGCTAAGAAAGATTTCACTAATTTTTTCACCACATTTTACAAACCATTCATGTGCTGCTATTTCTGTTAATCTTTCAAATCTTCTTTGGGATTGGCCTCCTCTTCCATGTTTTCCAGGAACTTGAGAAGTCATATATTTGAGTAAATCAATTCTACTTCCTTTTAATATTCCAATTGTACATTCTCTCCTATCGATTAATATTAGCCCGTATACTTCCTTTTCAGTAAGCATTTCCTTTAAAGGTTGAAGATAAAAAAGAGAGTCACATCGATAAAGAAATGTTTTAAAGGGCATAGGTGGTTCAATAACAAAAGCTATCATTGATGTTTGATCGCTGCCGATGCTCTTATGGCCAACAAAAAAAACAACTCCATTTTCCGGCAGAGTTTTAAAATTTCTTAACCTACTTAAAATAGATTCAATTGCTGATAAAACATTTTTTTTAGTTGTTTTCGATTTAATATTTTGTGATTCTGACAACTCATTTTTAAGATAAGACGCAACATCTGATATTTGCTTAGTTGACGGTACATAGAGCGAGATTAATTCTGTATGTTTTCCTCTACATTCACCTAACTCTTCAATTTTTCTTTTGAGATCGTATTTTTGCCTCCGAGATATTTCTGACATTTCAATAGTCTCCTTTTGATTATAAGATAAAATCAATTCATAAAAGAAATTTTATTAAATTACAAATCTAAAATCTCACCATCATTAGGTGTGTAAACATCAGCAAATTCACTTAACGGTTTTCTAAGAGCTTCTCTGTTATCGCTATGCATTAATACAATTTTTTCTGGATTACATTTCTTTGCAAATTCAATTAATTCTGAATGTCCAGCATGACCTGAAAAATCAAAATAGTCTACCTCACATGCAACCTTTTCAATAACTCCATAAAAATCTAATTTTTTCTTTTCTATTAGTAATCTACTATTAGTACCCTTTATCTGATAACCTGTTAAAATCACTGAACTTTTTGCATCATTTTTTACTTTATTCATATAACTTAAAACTGGTCCGCCATCCATCATTCCGCTAGATGTTATAATCACATCAGATTTTAAAGCAGTTTTTCGTCCTTTTTCTGAATGCACGAAATGTATTCTGTTTAATGCATCTCTAAGATTTTTTTCAGACCGTAAATATTTTGGATACTTTAAAAAAATTTCTGATACTTTTCTACCCATTCCATCATAC
>JAJISJ010000129.1 GCA_022848765.1 Thermoplasmatota archaeon | reverse complement strand
CATTTGTCCTTGTCCCGACCATCTCCACCATATGATGCATACGAACTTACACTAATTATTATTGCAAATGTACATAAAATGGCTATTACATATTTTGCTCTCATTTTATATCAACTCCAAACATCTTGTTTTTTTCAATATTTGTAAAAAAATATCAATGGATGGATATATTAATTTTTTCCCAATTTCATCCCAAAATCTATGAAATTAATAAGGGATGTGTAAAAAAATCAAAAGAGGCTAAAAATAGGCTCTTTTGCCTTAAATCCCTTCGAGAAAGAAGCACGGGCTTGAGGGGATTCGAACCCCTGGCCAATCGGTTAAGAGCCGATTGCTCTGCCTAGCTGAGCTACAAGCCCAAAACAAGAATTGTGCCTGAATTCAATGATAGTTATTAATGCTTTTCTTCGGCTTTTTTCATTTCTGATTTCTTTACTTTGGAAATATACTTAGCATCGATGCTATCGGTCACATATACATCTTTACCCGCATGATAGATGCTTATACCATCTTTTTTTGCCTTTGCACCATCGATTTTTAAAATAAGTGGATCTTCAGTTCTTACTTTTCCTGCTTCTACAGCCTTTTCTATACTTCCACTAAGATGGACTTTTTTACGGTCGATTGGATGTAATCCTCCCTCAACAATCATATCCGCTTCCTCCTCAGTAA
>JAJISJ010000128.1 GCA_022848765.1 Thermoplasmatota archaeon | reverse complement strand
CACCTGAATGATCCCTCAGAATGTGGCGAAACATTTTGTCATGTTTAGGGTCGGGTAACGGGCCAACTAATTTGTATATCTCTTCTCTTTTTTCCGCCCGAAAACTAATACACCATTTAGTATGAGTTACATACTTTTTGGTTCGTATCGGGTGTACTAAATTCCAGGTATCGGCTATTTCCCAAAGATAAACAGCGTTTTTCTTGCTGGTATATGTTATGTTGATGGTTCCATCAGCTCCTATGGCGCCTTCGTCAATTATCGCTTGAACGATTATCGCCATTGCGGCATCCTTATTGTTTTTCGCCATTTTCAATATTCTATTCATTTAGTCCATGCCTCAAAGCACACCTAAGCCCTGCCCCTTTGACCGCTCGGGTACCCCTGCAGGTTTTTAGAACCTTAATATACATAGCACTCAAAAATCTTTTTAAAGAAGTTTTCTTAATTCGATCTACTTTTTCATTCCTTTGATAAGAATACGTTCGCCATATTTTGTATAGCAATTAGAACAAAATTTACGTGCAATGAGTGAATGAATATGTTCTTCTACTCCTTCTTCCAAATAATAAATCTCATCTGAAGCTATCTTACTGTCGCAATTAGTACAAACAGTAGGAAATTTTGATTGTTTTTTAACTAACCGCGTTTCAATTTCCATTTCTGTCACACGATCTCCC
>JAJISJ010000127.1 GCA_022848765.1 Thermoplasmatota archaeon | reverse complement strand
TACCAAAGCCTTGTACAATATTAGTCCCAAATAAGGTTAAAAGTGGAAATGAAAACAAAATTATCGAAGAGACTTTAAAAAATCCAATTGGTATGGAACCTTTTAAAAAATTTGCTGAAAAATCAAAACAGCTACTTGTAATTGTTAACGACGCGACACGACCTACCCCCACACTGAAAGTACTAGAATTTCTTTATCCTGTTCTTTCATCGCACCCTAATGTCAAGTTTCTCATAGCAACAGGAGTTCACAGAGCCCCTACTAAAGAAGAATACCAGTTCATATTCGGAAGATTCTATGATATTTTCAAAGATCAGATTTATGTTCATGATGCTCGGAAAGATGAGGATATGACTTATCTTGGTAAGTCAAAAAATGGTACTGAGATGTACATTAATAAACTGGTTCCTGAGTATGGTAATGTTCTTGTTATTGGTAGTGTGGAGCCTCATTATTTCGCGGGTTATACTGGTGGGCGTAAATCATTCCTCCCAGGTGTAGCCTCTTATAAAACAATTGAGATGAATCATAAACTTGCCTTGAGTGATGATGCGTGTTCTCTTGCTCTTGATGGTAACCCTGTTAATGATGATATGGTTGATGCGATGAATGTTCTTAAGGATATCAATGTTTTTTCAATACAAACAGTTCTTACTGGTGATCATAAGTTGTTTGCTGTTACT
>JAJISJ010000126.1 GCA_022848765.1 Thermoplasmatota archaeon | reverse complement strand
GTCTTATCTGTTGCGTCATCTGATTTTTCAATCATCTGAAGATTTTCGTATTTGCAATGTGTTTTTCCTTGGAGTCTTCCTAGTTTTTCTTCTTCTTTTAATATTTTTACAATTTCAGGCTCATTCATTTTTTGGCATCCCATCCAAATATGTCGGAAACGTAGGTGTTTTAGCTTTTTTCAATTATACTTACTCTTTTAGGATGTTGTCTACTCTCTCTAATAGAGTGTCTTTATCAAATGGTTTCATGATATAACCTGCAAGACCTTCATCTAAAAGAAATTGTTTTCTTTTGTCTGAAATCTCAAGGACACTCATAAATGC
Organism: Thermoplasmatota archaeon; assembly: GCA_022848765.1. GTDB lineage: Archaea > Thermoplasmatota > E2 > DHVEG-1 > DHVEG-1 > JAJISJ01. The sequence goes on along the minus strand of JAJISJ010000126.1, from coordinate 359 downwards.
AACTTTGATATCGCTGTTTTTCTTTTTGATACGATTAAAAACATCCCATCCACTCATACCAGGCATCATAATGTCTAAAAGTACCAAATCAACTTTTTCTTTCTCAAGCTTTCTTAGACATTCCTCACCACTGTATATAGGTACAACATTATAACCACCGATCTCTAAAACAGTTCTTGTTAGATCAACTATATCTGGCTCATTGTCTACAACCATTATTTTCTTCATGTTCTCCTCATCCTATTTGTAATATAAATGTAGTTTAAGAATATATAAGTTACGTCATTTTTTAAAATTTTTTTGGTGGGCGGTGCCCGTACATGATCCAATTTAAATTGTAATTTTTATGTAAAAGAAAA
>JAJISJ010000125.1 GCA_022848765.1 Thermoplasmatota archaeon | reverse complement strand
AAATAAGATCATTACCTATGAAACACAAACCTATGGAAGTGAGTGGTTTAACCGGCTACTGCTCCTTGCAGGAGATACCTTTCCAAATCACGGGGTCATAGAAGGAGAACTTGTTACAGGGATCATAGCTGAGCATATGCAGCAGTATGGTTTCGAACCAGTGAAACTCTGGACGTCACTTGGAACATTTCGCCCTCTAAACATCAATAAAGAGATCAACAAAGGCGCTGGATTCATCAGCTATTCCGGACATGGCTATGAACAAGGTTTTGGGACATCTCCACCAAACGTGGAACAACGAATCGAATATTTCTCACCATATCTCTATGGTCTATTCAATGATGATAAACTACCAGTTATTTTCTTTGATGCTTGTTCAACAACAAAACTTGATTTCACTGTGGAGGATCTTCATGAATGGTATCCAAAACCACTGGTCAAATTATTTACCATAACATCCCAAGTCCCATATCAAATGGACGCTTTATATCCTTGTTTCACATGGGAGATACTTAAAAAGGTTACCGGTGGGGGTATCGCAGCAGTTGGTGCAACACGAGTTGCTTTCACCGGTGTTGACGAAGATGGAGCTCGGTGGGGTGCAGGGTTTTTAAACGCACATTTCTTCCAAGCATATGAACCAGGGAAGAACATTGGAGAGCTCATGAATCAAGCCCAAATCGATTATATAAACAG
>JAJISJ010000124.1 GCA_022848765.1 Thermoplasmatota archaeon | reverse complement strand
TAGAGTTATTTCAAATTTACAATGTGGACATTCAGACATGTCTTATCACTCATCCAACTTAATGATTCAATAACTATTATTTCTTAATAAATGCAATGTCTTGCTGATTATGATGTTGATGGTTGGCACGAATTGTTGTAGAAGAAAAGCTCTGATTTTGAAAAATTAATACAGATTAGAGCAGGGTTATTTTGTCTGATGGGTGTGAAAATGATAACTTTTCGTTTATGATAACGGTAGATTATTATAACCTAAGGGAATCTTTTTGTGCTAAGGCCACACCACCTATTATTAGGGCAGCAAATACCATGGTTTGTATAGATATTATTTCTCCTAGAAGAATATAAGAAAATATGACTGCAAAAACTGGCATTAAATACACAAATACTATGAGACGTGAGATTTCCGCATTTGCCAAGGCTTCATACCAGAATAATATTGCTATAAAACTTGGGAAAAGAGTTAACAGTAATACTACAATCCATGTTTCAGTTGAAAGATTATTGATAATATCTAGAGGCTCTTCTAGAATTGATGTTATACTTAATACTATAAAACCTATGAGTGTACTGAATCCTAGCATCTGGAGAGGTTTTATACTTCCGAGACCTTTTTTCGTTATAACGCTGGAAATTGCATAGGATATGCTTGAAAGTAGAATTAAGGAGTTTCCATAGACTGCTGTTCCCATGAGAGAAAAATTTCC
>JAJISJ010000123.1 GCA_022848765.1 Thermoplasmatota archaeon | reverse complement strand
TGTTTGTTGCCCTTCCATTGGAGACACCTCATTACAAACATAATTATCCTTGATAAATTGCTATCCCGTAGCTATGACCTGTACATAAATATTTGGTTTGAAACGTTTCACAATAATTATATACCCTTTTTCGATTGCTTCAGAGGGAGGAGATCTATAATATGGATACTATATCGTTTATTGCTCCAATAGGAGGAGTTATTGCTTTGCTTTTTGCAACATACCTGTTTTTTACCGTTAAAAAACAAAGCGCTGGAAACGAAAAGATGCAAGAGTTAAGCAATGCCATTCGTGATGGAGCAATGGCGTTTTTAAAAAGTGAATATAAAGTTCTTATTGTATTTGTTGTAGTTGTTGCATCTCTTTTATTTGCCGCATCGTTTGTTGAAAATAGTAACATACATTGGGGTACGTCATTAGCATTTGTCATTGGAGCGATATTTTCTGCTGTTGCGGGAAACATTGGAATGCGTGTGGCTACAATGGCCAATGCAAGAACTGCTGAAGGAACTAAAAAGGCTCTGAGTAAAGGCCTATCGATAGCGTTCTCCAGTGGAGCAGTTATGGGTATGTGTGTCGTTGGGCTTGGAGTTCTTGGAGTATTTAGTTTATTTATATTTTTTAGTAGCTATGTTGGTCTTGAACTTTTTACAACAACCAACATCTTATTTGGTTTTGGATTTGGTGCTTCGTCAATAGCACTTTTTGCTCGTGT
>JAJISJ010000122.1:234-731 GCA_022848765.1 Thermoplasmatota archaeon | reverse complement strand
GAAATTGTGGCTGTTGATAACACAATTAGGATTGTTAATACGGTTATTATAGCCGATTTCCTATTCATATGGTTTTTACCCCCTCTAATTATAATTCTTATAGAATAGTAATTAGAGTAGACATTAAAAAGATTTCCCATAAAAAAGATAGAATTGGAATTTCTGTAGGCTTTTCCACAAATCAAGTAAAGCATACAGCGGTATTGATCCAGCATATTGCTATATAGTCTGCAATAATAATATCTTCTACATCCATGATTTTAAAATAAATATTTTTTTACGTAAAATTATAATAAGATTTATATGTCTATATTCAATATATATTTTATGAATGGGGGAGATCTTAATTTTAAAAAATCTCTCTTCACCACCTTCAATCTTCCCCATTCTCTCATTATATCACCAGTAAACACCATATAATAAACCGATATTTTCTTTTTTACAATGTGGGGAAATAAAAGTTTGATAAAGATAACAATCATATTTTTGGATTGGCC
>JAJISJ010000122.1:0-224 GCA_022848765.1 Thermoplasmatota archaeon | reverse complement strand
AGAAAGATAAAAACTAATTTTGTTAAATTCACATAACAGAATTTTCTCAATTTTGTACTGACCTTCTCCTTCTTTTACCCTATGAACCTCACATTCATACCATCATTCAATGTGAGATTGTCCCTATTTTATCTGTCCACCATCCCCAGTATATTCTGCATCCCTATTAGAGAACTCACCCAATGCAAGTCGCATATCATAAATCATGTCTCTAAAGAGTAAAT
>JAJISJ010000121.1 GCA_022848765.1 Thermoplasmatota archaeon | reverse complement strand
AAAATTTTACCCTAAACAACATTTTCTTTATTGGTAGTATACTGATTCTTCTTTCTGCTTTATGTTGGGCAATCTATTCAATAGTTGGAAAACGACTACTTAAAAAATATGATGCTTTTGCTATTACAACCTATGCATTTGGCCTAGGAACGCTTTTCTACATTCCTTTTGTAGTTCCAGATATTGCTCCTACCATTCAAAAAATATCTTTGAACGGATGGATGGCAATATTGTATCTTGCAATAGTTTGTTCTGTGTTTGGGTATATTGGTTGGTATTACGCTTTGAAAAAAACTGAGGCTAGTAAAGCTGCGGTGTTTTTAAATCTCATTCCTTTGTTTGCGATTGTTATGTCTTTTTTCTTAGGCGAAAACATCGCTGGTTTTTTCCTTTTAGGCGCTATATTAATAATATATGGTGTTTATCTAACTCAAAAAAGCTAATGTAACGGTGCAAAAGAATGTTCTGTGTAGAATGCGGAAAAGAAGAAAAAATATTTAGAAACGGAGTATGCATTAGCTGTTATCTTAAGAATAACAGTTTTACAAAGGGACCTGCAATCCTCGATATCTATACTTGCCCTAAATGTTCATCATATAAATACAAAAACACTTGGTTACAGGAATCATTTGAAGAAGCCTTAAAACGTTATATTAAAGATAGCTTTCAAATAAGTAGTGAGCTAAAAAAAGTTTGTATAGAAACAGATTATGATGAAAAAGGCAAAAACATCACATGCAA
>JAJISJ010000120.1 GCA_022848765.1 Thermoplasmatota archaeon | reverse complement strand
TTTTCCACTTCCTGAAACGCCAGTGATTAGTGTTAATGCACCAAGAGGGATGTTTACATCGATATCTTTAAGATTATGTTCAGAACATGTATATAAACGTATATATTTATCTGTGCTTCTTCTTTTATCTGGGAGATCGATCTGAAGTTTTTTTGAAAGATATTGTCCTGTGAGTGAATTCGGGTTTTTTTCAATATCCTCTGGTGTTCCTTTTGCTATAATTTCTCCGCCGTGAAGCCCTGCACCAGGCCCCATATCAATTACATAATCTGCGCTTCGTATGGTCTCCTCATCATGTTCGACAACAATTAAAGTGTTCCCAAGGTCCCGCAACCTCTGCAGCGTATCAATCAATTTTTTATTATCGCGCTGATGAAGACCAATAGATGGCTCATCAAGAATATACAAAACTCCCATGAGATTTGACCCGATCTGTGTAGCAAGACGGATACGCTGCGCTTCTCCACTTGAGAGTGTCCCTGCACTTCGTGAAAGAGTGAGGTAGTTAAGTCCGACTTTGTCAAGAAAATCCAGTCGTTGTCTGATTTCTTTTAAAATGAGCCGTGCAATTTCATGCTGTTTTTTTGGAAGTGTAAGTGTTTTAAAAAAACTAATACATTTTTTAATTGATAGATCGGTTATATCAATAATTGATTTGTCTTCAATTTTTACACTTAATATTTTTCGTTTCAGTCGTTTCTCATTACATATTGGACATGGTGATATTCGCATGAATTTCTCCATATCTCGCCTTCGATAGTCTGATTCGGTTTGTTTATAGAGC
>JAJISJ010000012.1 GCA_022848765.1 Thermoplasmatota archaeon | reverse complement strand
TGACGAAAAACTTATATGATTTCTTTAAATCATATGATTGGAATTTAATAAATTGGTGAGATTTATATGATAACTAGTGAAGTTTTATTAAAGGTGTCTGAAGCATTTCAACAAGATGTTGGTTACGGACGAGCTCGTATTGATTCTCAATCACGAATGGAACTCGATCTGTCTGTTGGAGAAGTTATTGAGATTGAAGGTGATAAAACAACCGCAGCAGTAGTTTGGAGAGCTCATCCTTCAGATGAAGGGAAAAGAATAATTAGAATTGATAATCTAACAAGAAAAAACGCTGTTGTTGGCCTTGGTGATACAGCCAAAATAAGGATAGCTGAATTAAATGAAGCTAAACAAGTCGTTCTAGCTCCTTTATTGCCTGAAGGTCAACGTCTTCATGTTGGAACTGGTATTGAAGCTTTAATAAAAAAAGGCTTGTTAAAGAGACCTTTAACAAAAGGAGATCGAATAATTGTGCCACATTCTGCTTTGTTTTCTCTTCCTTTCGCAATAATTAATACATCCCCAGGTGGAATAGTATTAATTAGTGAAGGTACAGATATTAAAGTTAAAGAAGAAGCTGCAAAAACATTAGAACCGGAGGGGCCTAGGGTAAGTTATGAAGATATTGGTGGATTAAAAGATGAATTAGAAAGAGTAAAAGAAATGATTCAACTTCCAATAAAACACCCTAAAATATTTCATAGATTGGGCATTGATCCTCCTAAAGGTGTTTTACTTCATGGGCCTCCAGGAACTGGTAAAACATTAATTGCAAAAGCAGTTGCAAATGAATCCGGAGCTAGTTTTTATACAATAAATGGTCCCGAAATAATGAGTAAGTTTTATGGTCAAAGTGAGGAGAATTTAAGAAAAATATTTGAGGATGCAGAAAAAAACGCTCCATCAATAATATTTATTGATGAAATAGATGCTATTGCCCCTAAGAGAAGTGAAGTCCATGGAGAAGTCGAAAGACGAGTTGTTTCACAATTATTGACTCTCATGGATGGATTGAAAGGTAGAGGGAAATTAATTGTTATAGGTGCAACAAATATTCCTGATTCAATGGATCCAGCTTTAAGGAGACCTGGTAGATTTGATAGAGAGATTAGAATAGATGCACCTGATAGAGATGGCAGAAAGGAGGTACTTCAAATTCATACTAGAGGTATGCCTATTAGTAAAGATTGTGATCTGGATAAATTAGCTGATGTAACATATGGTTTTGTAGGTGCAGATCTAGCAGCTCTAGCGAGAGAAGCTGCTATGAATACTATGAGAAGATATCTCCCCGAAATAGATTTAGATAAAGACATTCCTGTTGATTTACTTGAAAAAATGGAAGTATCAAAGGATGATTTTAAAAATGCCAAAAGAGGTATTGAGCCGTCTGCATTGAGAGAGTTTTTTATAGAATTACCAAAAGTTAATTGGAATGATGTTGGGGGTTTAGAGAACGTAAAACAAAATCTTAAAGAATCAGTAGAATGGCCGTTATCAAAACCAGAAATATTTGAACGAATGGGCATAACACCCCCTACAGGTATATTATTATATGGCCCCCCGGGTACTGGTAAAACTCTACTAGCTAAAGCAATTGCAAATGAATCTAAAGCAAATTTCATATCAATTAAAGGCCCAGAAGTAATGAGCAAATGGGTTGGAGAAAGTGAAAAAGCTGTTAGAGAATTATTTAAAAAAGCAAAACAAGTTGCACCATCGATTGTGTTTCTTGATGAAATTGATGCAATAGCACCAAGGAGAGGTGCTTATTCAGGTTCCCATGTAACTGAAAGTGTTGTTAACCAGATATTAACAAGTATTGATGGTTTAGAAAGTATGGAAGGCGTAATAATTATTGGTGCTACTAATAGACCAGATATTTTAGACACGAGTTTACTGAGACCAGGTAGATTTGATAGATTGTTATTAGTACCTGCACCAGATTTTGAGGCGAGAAAAGAAATATTTAAAATTCATACAAAAAATATGCCTCTTGATAAAGATATTTCTTTAACTGATCTCTCTCATGAAACAGAAGGTTTTACAGGTGCTGATATCGAGGGTTTATGTAGGGAAGCTGCAATGTTATCATTAAGAAATAATATTAAATCAAAGATAGTTAAAATGGAAAATTTTGAAAAGGCAATGTATTCCATTCGGCCTAGTATAACAGAGAGTGTTATTAATTATTATAAAGAAATATCTAAGGATTTAGGAAGTGGAGTAGCCAAAAAGGATAAAAGCGAAAAAGATATTCAATATACTTAGATAAGAAAATAATTAAGGATGGAGAAAAATGAAGATAACTGAAGATGAATTGAGAGGGAAGACAGTAATGAGTGAAGAAGGGTTATATCTTGGTATTCTTAGAAATTCTACTGTTGATGAAAAAACAGGGGAGTTAATAAATTTACTTATTGAACCTTCAGATGATGTAGATCCTAGATTATATCATTTAGACAAACAAGGTCATCTAATATTTCCTTTCAGCTCAATAAAATCTGTTAAAGATGTAATTATTATTGGCGCATAGATAATACGATTTATTTAAAAATTATTTATTTCTAAATTTTTATTTTATATATTTTTACAAATATTTTAATGTATGGGGGACCCCTATATTTCCACTGGAAAATTTCATAAACGTTAGTATGAAAAACAAAAAGGGGATTGACGTTAGTATTGATAAATATGTATGGAATTATTAATATTTGAACATAGCGTTATTTTAAAATATAATAACATAAGAATAAAATAGAAGACAAACCAAAAATTTATTATCTCCAAACGAAATAAGGGGCTTTCCTAAATAATTTAAAATTAAATCATAAAATACGTAATTATTAATCTCGGGGGTGATTTATTTTACAAAAAAAATTGTTGAAAGCGATATATTTGGTAGATTATTAAAATCTAATGGTATGTTTATAGATAGAGAAGCAATGAGGCATACATATATACCATCAGAATTACCGCACAGGGTTAAAGAAATAAATAACATTGCATCAGTAATGGTTCCAGCATTGAGGGGTGAAACACCTTCAAATATTTTTATTTACGGTAAATCAGGAACTGGAAAAACCGCTGTAACTAAATTTGTTGGAAACCAATTAATAAATAAAGGCAAAGAAACTGGGAAACCGGTCAATTTTATATATATTAATTGTGAGATAGTAGATACTCAATATCGACTTCTTCAAAATATTACAAATCATTTTATAAATGAATGGTCAGAAAGAGTACCTTTTACAGGTTGGCCAACAGATGAAGTGTATACAAAACTAATCAAGATGATTGATAAAAACGGTGGAGTTACTGTAATAATACTCGATGAAGTAGATAAACTAAAAGGTGATGGAGCACTTTATAGTCTATCTAGAATTAATAGTAACCTTAAAAATGCAAAAGTTTCAATAGTTGGGATATCCAATGATTTAAGATTTACCGAAATATTAGATCCTAGAGTAAGATCTAGTTTAGGTGAGGAGAATATGATTTTTCCACCATATGATGCTGGCGAGATAAAAGATATTTTGGAACAAAGGGCAACTATCGCGCTAAAACCAAATTCTGTTGAAGATGATGTAATACCATTATGTTCTGCGCTTGCTGCCCAAGAACATGGTGATGCTAGGAGGGCATTAGATCTATTAAGGATATCTGCAGAACTTGCAGAAAGAGAAAATTCTAAAAAAATTTCAAAAAAATTTGTTAAATTAGCTCAGAATAAAATTGAAGTGGATCGAGTATTAGAAGTAGTTAAGACACTTCCATCACAATCAAAAACAATAATATTATCAGTTCTGCTGCAACACAGACACAACACCAAATCAGGTATTGCAGGTGCCATAACCCCAGGAGAAGTCTATGGAATTTACAAGGAACTGTGCAAAAAAACAAGAATGGATTCATTAACTCAAAGAAGAGTTGCAGATCTAATTTCTGAATTGGATATGTTGGGAATAATTACTGCTCGTGTTATTTCCAAAGGTAGATATGGCCGAACAAGGGAAATAAATATTTCATCCTCAGCAGAAGAAATTCTGAAAATATTAAAAGAAGATGAAATTTTCAGAAGTTTAACTGACTATAGATTTAGTGGCCAAACACGTTTAATATGATTTTAATGTAATATTGGCCATCAATTAATAAAGATATTAAGCTAGGGGGGAATAGGGCAATTTTTCTAAATAAATGTGATTTGTATTTGGCCCCCTCTCATTCCAAATACTATAATATATCACCTTTTTAGGAATCGGGTAATAAATTGAAAGCCCATATCAATTTGGTTTAATTTTCCCCCAGCAATAATGTAAATTATGTTATAGTAAATAAATTTTTAGTATTTTTTATCCAACATAATTAGGCATCTCTTTTTCATCATCATTATCATTATTAGGCTTAGCATCTAATATATCAATTGCAAGTATTACATGTAAAGGTATAATTCGAATTTTATTTACCATATCGCCATGTTTTTCACATAATTTTATTAAAAGTCCAATTTCGTCAACGCCAATACTAATATAACCTTCAAAATAGCCTTCACTTTCTAAAGTATTTTCTTTTCCACCTAATGAAAAAATTTTATATTTAGATCCAGTTGTTAATTCAATATTCACTTTTTCTTTCATTTTTATACCTTCTTTTGATCATCCATTAATTTTTGTAAATGCTCTACTGTTTTACCATAGTTTTCAACAGCTACTTTAATATGTGCTTCTACAAAATTCCAAGCTTTTTCAAGATTTGCATATCTTAATCTATAAGCCTTTTTATTTTGTTTAGATATTTCATCAAAAATTTGCATTTCTTCTAAAATATCTAAACCTTTTAACTTGTTTAAGTGTCTATAAATTGTTGGTTTTGATGTTTTTAATTGATTTGAAATTTCTTCTACAAACCACGCTTTTGAAGGATTTCTAATAAAAAAATCCGCAAAAATCTTATAAGGAATCTTTGGATCAGCCCCCTTTGAAATGTATCCAATCTGTTCAAAAAAAATTTTTGCTACAATATTAGGATCAATTTCACCAACCAAAGGCGTATTGCTTACAATCTTAATCTCAAATCCCATGATGACAACCTATAGTGTAATAATAATGTCTTTTTTAAAGATTTGTTTAACAATGGAAACATTAAGGAATTAATTAATAAATAATATAACTTAATTTAACTAATTACTACTTTAATTTGAAATCAATTAATTTTTTTTGATAGTATGTCAATAAAGTTTTAATATTAAATATATATTCGGTGACCACCAACTTATTGGAGGAATATTATGAATAAGAACGTTGAATCTTTCATGGAAGATATAATTTTTAAGAATCCTGGTGAAAAAGAATTTCACCAAGCAGTGCGAGAAGTAGCTGAAAGCGTAATGCCATATATTGAAAAAAATCCTATATATAAAAAACATAAAATTTTAGAAAGAATTGCTGAACCAGAAAGAGTTATTATGTTCAGAGTTCCTTGGTTAAATGATAATGGAGAAATTCAAATTAATAGAGGGTATCGTATTCAAATGAATAGTGCAATTGGACCATATAAAGGCGGACTAAGATTACATCCAAGCGTTAATTTAGGAATATTAAAATTTTTAGCTTTTGAACAGGTATTTAAGAATAGTCTTACAACACTTCCCATAGGCGGCGCAAAAGGAGGTTCAAATTTTGATCCAAAGGGGAAATCAGATAACGAAGTAATGAGATTCTGCCAAAGCTTTATGACTGAGCTACAAAGACATATTGGGCCAAATACGGATGTTCCTGCAGGAGATATAGGAGTTGGAGGAAGAGAAATTGGTTTTTTATTTGGACAATATAGAAAAATAAAAAATGAATTTTCAGGAATTTTAACAGGAAAAGCTCTCAACTGGGGTGGAAGTTTGATTAGACCCGAAGCAACAGGTTATGGCGCTGTATATTTTGCTCAAGAAATGTTGAAGACTAAAAAAGAAGAAATTAAGAATAAAATTTGTACAGTATCAGGATCAGGAAATGTTGCTCAATATGCAGTAGAAAAACTAAATCATTTAGGCGGTAAAGCTGTAACACTTTCAGATTCATCTGGAATGATATATGATCCAGATGGTATTGATGAAAAAAAGTTACAATTTGTAATGGAACTTAAGAATATTAAAAGGGGTAGAATAAAAGAATATGCGGAAAAATATGGTGTGGAATATTATGATGATAAAAGACCTTGGGAGATTCCATGTGACATTGCATTTCCATCTGCAACACAAAATGAAATCAGCAAAAATGATGCAAAAAAACTGATTGATAATGGGTGTTATTGTGTATCTGAAGGAGCTAATATGCCTACTGTACCTGAAGGAGTGGATGTATTTATGAATGCAAAGATACTTTATGGGCCAGGAAAAGCAGCAAATGCTGGTGGAGTTGCTACAAGCGGTTTGGAAATGTCTCAAAATAGTTTAAGGTTAGCTTGGTCTAGAGAAGAAGTGGATGAAAAATTACACAATATAATGGTAAATATTCATAAATCCTGTATAAAATATGGAAAAGATGGAAATTTTATAAATTATGTAAATGGAGCAAATATTGCTGGATTTGTGAAAGTTGCGGATGCAATGATTGATCAAGGGCTTGTATAAGCCTTTTTTAAATTTTTTTTATACAAAAATACTTATTAACTTCTATTATTGTTTTTTAATGAAAATGGAAATAGATGGAGCCTGTTTGAATTTTAATATTTCTAAAAAAAATAAACGCCATAAAGACAAATATGAGTTGCCAACTCATATTTTTCATGATTTAATGCCCTTTAAGGTTCGTGAAATTCTACTAGTATCGAGTGTATATGATGCATTTATTGTTGAAGAAGAGGGATTAATATCTGAACTTGTTATATGGGAATACCGACATCTATTACTAAGCAGCCCACCAAGAGTAACTCATGTAACTTCTGGAATAGAAGCAATTGAAAAGGTGAAATCCAATAAATATGATTTAGTAATTACAATGTCCAAAAACATCGGAATGGATCCTTTTAATTTTGGGAGAAAAATTAAAAAGATTTGTAAGGATTTACCAATTATTATTTTTGCAACAGATAATGCTGATTTACATTTCTGTCAGAAAAACATTTCAAAAATAGGTATTGATAAGGCATTTTTTTGGTATGGGGATACTAGCCTGTTTTTGGCAATTATAAAATATATTGAAGATGCAATTAATGCTCCTTTTGATACCGTTAAGGGATATGTTCAAATAATTCTTGTTATTGAGGATTCTATAAGGGATTATTCTTCCCTTCTTCCCGTAATATATAGTGAAATAGTAAAACAAACTCAAAGATCTATCTCTGATGATTTAAATGAAATTCAAAGATTATTAAGGAGAAAAGCGAGACCAAAAATTATTCTTGCTAAAGATTATGAGGAAGGAGTAAAATTATATGATAAATACCAAAAAAATATATTGGGTATAATTTCAGATGTGAAATTCCCAAAAAATGGCATGGTAAACTTAACAGCGGGTATTGATTTTATTCGATATGTTAAAGAAAAAAACCCAACAGTACCAACATTACTACAGTCATCTGATTCAAATAATAGAAAAAATGCAGAAGATATTGGAGCTTACTTTATTGATAAGAAATCGCACTCTTTAATCAAAGATATTCACGATTTTTTATTAAAATTTTTAGGATTTGGCGACTTTGTTTTTTATAAACCAATAAAAGAAAAGATAGATGAAAAATTGGAAATCGGAAGAGCATCAGGTCTAAAAGAATTTGAATTAATGTTAAAAAAAGCACCTATTAGCTCAATCCTCTATCATTCAGATAGAAATGATTTTTCAAATTGGCTAATGGCCCGATCTGAATTTAAATTAGCTTATAAATTACGGCCTCAAAAGGTATCAGATTTTAAAACATTAGATTTAATGAGAAAATTCTTAATCAAGGTTTTTAATGATAGTAGAAGAGAAAAACAACTCGGGATAATGACTGATTTTTCAAAACAAAAATTCGAATTCGATTCATCATATACTAAAATTGGGGGTGATTCTCTTGGCGGCAAGGGAAGAGGAATTGCTTTTATTAGAACGCTTTTATATCGTTCTGGAATTGATATAAAATATAAAAATGTTAAAATTACTGTTCCAAGTACTGTAGCTATTGGAACAGATTTATTTGATGAATTTATCTTAGAAAACGAACTTCAATATTTAGCAAACAATAAAAAAAATATCTCAGATAAAGAAATAGCTAAAATATTTATAAATTCAAAAATTCCTAAAAAATTAAAGCAAAAACTTACAAAAGTGTTAATTCATTTTAAAAAACCAATAGCTGTAAGATCTTCAAGTCTTCTGGAAGATTCACAAAACCATCCATTTGCTGGTTTGTATTCAACATATATGATACCAAATAATAATACTGATAATAAAATAAGATTGGAACAACTTTGTCAAGCGATTAAATTAGTATATGCATCCGTTTTCTATAAAGAAGCAAAAGTCTATATTCAATCAACATCAGCAAAAATTGATGAAGAAAAAATGGCTGTAATAATTCAAGAATTAATTGGAAATGAATATATGGGGTGGTTTTTTCCAACAATTTCTGGTGTTGCTCAATCGTTTAATTTTTATCCAATATCCTATCAAAAGAGAGAGGATGGTTTAGTTAGTATGGCTGTTGGCTTAGGATATTCAGTTGTTGGAGGTGAACCGACATTAAAATTTTCACCAAAATTTCCAGAAATAATCCCCGATTTTTCATCTCCTTCATCAATATTAAAAAACTCTCAGAAAGAATTATATGTTCTAAACACAAAAAAATCTAGATTTAAGTTATCTGAAAAGGAAGATAGCACATTAGAAAAGATTAATATTTCTGATATTGCAAAATATAATGTTTTAAACAATATTGCTAGTACGTATGATAATAATGATGGCTCTATTAGAGATTATTATTCTGAAGATGGGCCAAATGTGATAACTTTTGCTGGGATATTAAAGTATAATTCTTTTCCACTTTCAAATATTTTAATAGATTTGTTAGACGAAGGTCAAAAAAGTATGGGAAGTCCAATTGAAATTGAATTTGCTGTTAATTTCGATAGGGGTAGTAAAAATCCAACATTTAGTATAATACAAATTAGACCTTTAATAATATCAAAAGAACAAAATCAAATAAAATGGAAAGAAGAAGAAATTGAAAAAGAAAATATTTTTATAAAATCAAATAAAGCCTTAGGAAATGGAATTATTGATAATATTAAAAATATTGTATATGTTAAACCGGAAAAATTCAATTCATCGAAAACTATTGAAATAGCAAAAGAAATTGAGGCTATAAATGCTAATCTAGATCAAATACCATATATATTAATTGGCCCGGGAAGATGGGGGACACAGGATAGATTCTTAGGCATCCCTGTAAAATGGAGCTATATCTCAAATGTTAAAATTATTGTAGAAGCAAATTTTAATACCTTTAATATTAAACCTTCCCAAGGAACTCATTTTTTCCAAAATATAATTTCTAAAGACGTGGGTTATATTAATACAAATTTAAATGTTAATGATACCTACATTGATTGGGAATGGTTAAAGAAGCAAAAAGCAGTAAATGAACTAAATTATGTGAAACACATAAAGTTGATTAAACCTTTGAAGGTTAAACTTGATGGAAGACAAGGTCGGGCAATAATATTAAACAAATAAAATATTAGTATAAGAAAATTTTACCAAACTCTAAAATATTAACATCATAAAATATTAATAATTAATCTAAATATCCATACTAAAATTTTTCATCGAGAGTGAACAAAATGTATCCAATAGTTGAAAAAAAAATATTATCAGAAACAGTAAAATTAATGAAAGTAAAAGCACCATTAGTTGCTAAAAAGGCAAAAGCAGGTCAATTTATTATTCTAAGAATTGATGAAAAAGGGGAGAGGATACCTTTAACAATTGCGGATTATAATAGAGATGAAGGCACTGTGACTATAATTTTTATGGAAGTTGGTAAGACAACTATAAAACTTGGAACAATGATTGAAGGAGATAATATATTAAATTTTGCAGGGCCTCTTGGGGAAGCATCTGAAATTGAAAATTATGGGGCAGTTGTTTGTGTTGGAGGGGGGGTAGGAATTGCTCCTTTATATCCTATAATTAAAGCTTTAAAAGAGGCTGGAAATTATGTAATTTGCATTTTAGGAGCTCGAGATAAGAGTTTATTAATGCTAGAAGAAGAGATAAATGAAAATTGTGATGAACTTCATATAGCAACAGATGATGGATCAAAGGGGTTAAAAGGTTTTGTGAGTGATATACTTCAAAATTTGATTGACAAAGAAAAAAGAATTGATATTGTTTGGGCTATTGGGCCAGTAATTATGATGAAGGTTGTAGCAAATTTAACTAAAAAATATGATATTAAAACTATAGTAAGTTTAAATCCAATAATGGTCGATGGAACAGGGATGTGTGGAGGTTGTAGAGTTGAGGTAGGTGGAAAAACAAAATTTGCATGTGTTGATGGTCCAGAATTTGATGGGCATAAAGTAGATTTTAATAATTTAATGCTGAGAAATAGAAGATTTTTACGTGATGAAGAAGAAGCATGTAAAATGCTTGAGGAGACAAGTTAAAAATGGCTGTAAGAAAAAATAAATATGAAATGCCTGAACAAAAACCGGAAAAACGAATTAATAATTTTAATGAAGTACCTTACGGTTATGATGAACAGACGGCTATTGATGAGGCAAAAAGATGTTTACAATGTAAAAACAAACCATGCATGCAAGGATGTCCTGTAGAAATTGATATTCCTGGTTTTATCAAATGTATCGCGGATGGTGATTTTGATAAAGCTGCAGAGGTAATTAAATCGAAAAATAGCCTACCAGCGATATCTGGACGAGTATGTCCATATGAAGAACAATGTGAGGGATTATGCACTATTAAAAAAATTGGAGAACCCGTTGGTATTGGTAGATTGGAGAGATTTATTGCTGATTATGAAAGAAAAAAAGGTATTAATAAACCTTTAAAGAAAAAGCCAACTGGCAAAAAAGCAGCAATAGTTGGATCTGGCCCTGCAGGTTTAACATGTGCTGGAGATTTAGCTAAAATGGGTCATGAAGTTACTGTTTTTGAAGCTTTTCATGTTCCTGGTGGAGTTCTAATGTACGGAATTCCAGAATTTAGACTTCCTAAGGAGATTGTTAATGCTGAGGTGGATTATATAAAAAGATTGGGAGTTGAGATAAAATATGATGTTGTTGTAGGAAAATCAATTTCTACAGAAGAATTACTTGATGACTATGATTCAGTATTTATTGGTACTGGTGCAGGGCTACCTCGCTTCTTAAATATTCCAGGAGAAAACCTTGACGGGGTCTATTCTGCAAACGAGTTTTTAACTCGTGTTAATATGATGAAGGCATATAAATTTCCTGAATATGATACCCCTGTAAAAATTGGAGAGGTGGTAGCAACTTTTGGAGCAGGTAACGTTGCAATGGATTCCGCTAGAACTGCATTAAGACTTGGAGCAAAAAAATCATATATTATTTATCGAAGGTCTGATGTGGAAATGCCTGCTCGTAATGAAGAGATTGAGCATGCAAAGGAAGAAGGAATTATTTTTAAACTTTTAACAAATCCTATTGAATTTAAAGGTAATGACAAAGGCTATCTTACTCAGGTAAAATGTATAAAAATGAAACTAGGAGAACCAGATGAATCTGGAAGAAGAAGACCAATACCTATACCTGATTCAGAAGAAATTATTAAAATTGATACTGCAATAATTGCAATTGGTCAAAGCCCCAATCCATTAATTCCTCAAACAATGAAAAAATTAAAAATTCAAAAATGGGGAAATATTGAAACGGATGATGATGGACGCACAAATATACCTGGAGTATTTGCTGGAGGAGATATAGCAACAGGTGCTGCAACAGTTATTCTTGCAATGGGTGCAGGAAAACGTTCAGCTAGAGCAATGGATGAGTATATGAAAACAAAGACATGGCCGATAAAGAAATGAATATTTAACTTTATTAGATTTGTTTTATAAGTGTGTTATATAGACTTTTCAAGTTTATAAGTAATTTTTTTCTTTTTTATTGCGCAAATCAATCCATCAAATAATGGAGATGGTTTCATAGGACGTGATTTAAATTCAGGATGAGCTTGAGTACCTACAAAATACGGATGAGAATCTAATTCCATAAATTCCATTAATATTTTATCAGGAGACCAACCTGAGAAAATTAATCCATTTTTTTCTAAAATATCAACAAATTCAGGATTAACTTCATATCTATGTCTATGTCGTTCATAAATTTTGTTTTTATTATACAATTTTTGAACAATGGATTCTTTCTTAAGAATTGCAGGATATGCGCCAAGTCTCATTGTAGCACCATATTTTGAATCCTGTAAAATTTTAACCTGTTCAGGAATATAATCTATAACCGGATATAAAGAATTTTTATTTATTTCTGAAGAATGAGCTTCCTTGAGATTGCATACATTTCTTGCATATTCAACAACTGCAAGTTGCATTCCTAAACATAAACCTAAATATGGAATATCATTTTCTCTTGCATATTGTATTGTTTTAATTTTTCCTTCGATACCCGATAATCCGAAACCACCAGGGACGATAATTCCATCAACTGAATTAAGACTAGATATTTCTTCAGGGTTTTTTTCAAAAATTTTTGAATCAATCCATTTAATATTTGGATTTAAATTATTATTCCAAGCAGCATGTTTAACCGCTTCAATTACTGAGATATATGAATCTGATAATTGAGAGGAACCAATATCAAAATATTTACCAACAATTCCAATTGTAATACTATCATCTAAATTTCTAATATTTGAAATATAATTCTTCCAAATTTTTAATTCATTATTATCTTTTCGAAGTCTTAATTTTCGTAAGATTTTTTTGCTTAGAAACTGCTCTTCGAATAGTAAAGGAACTGCATAGACATTGTCAATATCTGAATCAGATATAACGTCATCTTCGTGAACATTACAAAATAATGCAATTTTTTCTCTTCTTACATTATCAAGAGGTTTTTCTGAACGAGTCACAATAAAATCAGGTTGTATACCTATTCCTCGAAGTAATTTTACAGAATGTTGAGTAGGTTTTGTTTTAGCTTCTCCTAATGAATCAAGTACTGGCACGTATGTTACATGAACATAAAGAACTCTATCTCCTTCATGTTTCATTTGTCGCACTGCTTCTAGAAAAAGAACATTTTCATAGTCACCAACTGTTCCACCTATCTCAACAATAATAAAATCAAATTTATGATCTTGTGAAGTTTTTCTTATTCGTCTCTTAATTTCATCTGTAACATGAGGTATTGGTTGGACTGTCTTACCAAGATATTTTCCTTTTCGTTCTTTTTCAATAACTGATCCATAAACCTGGCCGGTAGTAATGTTTTGGCATTTAGGAATATTAATATCTAAAAATCGTTCATAATGTCCTAAATCCTGATCAATTTCACCGCCATCTTCAGTTACCCAAACTTCACCATGTTCGGTTGGACGTAAAGTACCCGCATCACAATTCATATACGGATCTATCTTTATAGCAGTTACATCATAACCATGCAATTTTAAAATTTTTCCAATAGACGCTGTTGTTATCCCTTTTCCTAAACCAGAAACAACGCCCCCAGTTACAATAATATAATTTACCATGTATATCAATGGGGGAAGTAAATGCATTTACTTGTTTAAAATACTTTTGTATATGTTTATTTTAATGAAAATCGATATTTTTATTATCAACAAATTATAAACTACCAAAAATAAAAAAAAGGATTGCTAAACAATCCAACCACCGAATATGTGCGTTTTAAGTGATTTTGCTATATTAAATTTGTTTATTTTGTAGATAGGGTTATTTCAATTGAAGATACGTTAGATGTTCTGCCTTCTTCATTGGTCATGTTTTCAGTACTTATTTTTATGTCTTTTACAGTTGCATCTGTAACAAACCTGTTTCTTACAATTTCTGCAGTATCTACTGCTCTACCTCTGGCTTTAATCTGTACTATATCTGATCCGCCATTGAACTGTGTAACCACAGCTAATACATAACTCATTGGGGGTTTATTTCCAACAAATATTGTGTTTTCATCTGATCTTTTTTTTCTGTCATAAACTATTTCCTCCCTATTATGACTTGTTTTATATATGTCCAATCAACCTTGCTGATATTTTTAAAGTTACCGATATTTAGGGATTTAATAAATTATATAATTAAAAGTTATTATTAATTATACTAAATTATATATTTTTTTCATTTCTCAAAGAAAGTGAGTATTTATAATAAATAATTTTTTTTTATTTAAATATAGGGGGGATAGAGAAAAAATTAATGCTTTTTTATATTGGAGAGAGAGGGAGAGAGCGACAATTAAAAAAAAGGTTCTCTCTCATATTGGAATTATTGAATTTTTAAATTGTTCAAAAAATATGATTATTCATAATAAATGTAAATTCGCCCTCAATGTCGATGGGATATTTGATCATGGCTCTCAATATCAAATTTACTTATGTTATAATTCTTCAATATCGCAGTAGCATTGAATATTAGATTGAATTTAATTGAGGTTTCTTGAGAGCTCCTTGGTTTTATTGGGTTTTCTTGATATTTTATTGGGATCTAGTTGAGGTTTTATGGGTTTTCTTGAGATTTTATTGAGGCGTCTTGGTAGTTTATTGAGATTCAATTGAAGATTCATTGAGGTTTATTGAGTATTCATTAGAAATTCATTGAGATTTCCGAAGAGTTTATTGAGGGTTCATTGAGATTGTTTGAAAAAACGTTGATATGATAATAAATAATATTATAATTACATGATATATGGATAAATAAAGTATTTTTCTTTTTATAGTGGGAGAAAGACAGAGAAAATTTTAAAGCTTTTTTCTATTGGAGAGCGAGAGAGAGCGACAATGGAAAAAACTTTCTCTCTCACATAAGAATCATGGGTCTTTTCATTGTATTCAATAAAACTGATTATTTATAACAAGTATAATTTTATCCTCAATATCAATGTACTATTAATTCATGGCTCTCAATATCAGAATTACTAATGTTATAATTCCTCAATATCGTAGTAGCATTGAATTTAGTTGAGGTTTATTGAGGATTCTTGAGAAAGTATTGAAATGATATTTAAAATTATATTATTACTTAAATGGATATTAAATTTAAATAATAAGACACTTCTTAAAATTAATATTAAAAATATATATTTTTTTCACAACCATTTTTTTTAAATTTTTTCACATTTTATTTTTTTTGAAGATTTTATCTAGTTTATATGGCCGATATATTTGAAAATTATGTAAAATGGATAACACACTCTATTTTTTTATTACATAATAAACTAAATCATACTTAAATTTTAATTATATTTAATCTATATTGGACGGGTAGTTAGGTTTATAATATATCCTCATTTACACTGTTTTTGGGAACATAAAAAATATTCTCTTTTATGAGGAAGATATAAAATGGAAATAATAGAAAACAAGCCTGGAAAAAATATTTTACTACTAGGAAACGAAGCAATAACGCGAGGAGCTATTGAAGCAGGAGTTTCAGTGGCGACAACATATCCTGGGACTCCATCCTCAGAAATTGCTGATACTTTTTCAAAAATTGCAAAATATAAAATTAAGAAAAATAAAGACCCAGGTTTTTATTTTGAATATTCAACTAATGAAAAAGTCGCGCTAGAAATTGCTGCAGCAGCAGCAATTACAGGATTACGTTCTTTAACTTGTATGAAGCATGTGGGATTAAATGTTGCTAGTGATACTTTCATGACATACCTATATATTGGATGTAGAGGGGGTCATGTAATAGTATCTGCTGATGATCCATCATGTCATTCCTCACAAAATGAACAAGACAATAGATATTTCGCAATTTTTGGAGGAGCACCTATGTTTGAACCAACAACCCCTCAAGAAGCAAAAGAAATGACCAGAATGGCTTTTGAAATATCAGAAGAATTAAACTCACCTGTTTTACTAAGAACAACAACCAGACTTAATCATGTTAGAGGTCCTATCAAATTTAATAAAATAGAAAAATCAAAAGAAAAAGGAAAATTTGAAAAAAACCCTATGTGGGTTCCAATGCCTGAAATAGCACGTGCTCGTCATCCTAAACTTATTGAAATGCTTGAAAAAGCAGAAAAAATATCAGAAACCTATCCATATAATGAAATTATTAATATAGGAAAACAAAGCGAGTGGGGTATTATTACTTCCGGTGTTTCTTATAATTATGTTAGAGAAATATCAGAAGAATTAAATCTAAATGTGAAAATTTTAAAATTGGGCATGACACACCCCATTCCAAAAAAGATATGTAAAAAATTCATAAGATCCTGTAAAAATATTATCATTGTTGAAGAACTTGAACCAATTCTAGAAAATCAAATTAAACAAATTATATATGATATTGGAGAAAATGTAAAAATATTTGGTAAAACTACGGGGCACTTCTCTCGATTATATGAATATAATCTGGATATAGTTGAAGATGTTTTTTTGAAAATATTTAAAATAAATAAAGAAATTAAAAAACCTAATAAGAGTAAACTAGAATTGCCGAAAAGACCACCTGCATTATGTCCTGGTTGTCCGCATAGAGCAACTTATTATGCAGCAAAAAAAGCTCAACCTAAAGGTGTAATATACCCAACGGATATTGGATGCTATACGTTAGGAAAAGCAAAACCATTAGAAATGGCAGATCTTCTTCTTTGTATGGGAAGTAATGCTGGAACTGCTTGTGGTTTAGCAGTTGCAACAGATGAAAAAATAATTTCATTTATGGGGGATTCAACTTTTTTCCATTCAGGAATACCCCCACTAATTGATGCTGTTCATCATAATCATAATGTGGTAATTACAATTTTAGATAATCGAACTACAGCTATGACAGGACATCAACCTCACCCTGGAAATGATTTTGATGGTATGGGGCGACCAGCAAAAAAAATTTTAGTCGAAAAAGTAGTAAAAGGATGTGGAGTTGAGAATATTGAAATTATTAATCCAAACAATATAGAAAAATCATCTGAAGCATATAAAAGAGCACTTAATTATAGTGGAACATCTGTTGTAATTAGTAAATCACCTTGTATCATTCTTGAAAATAGATATAAAAGAAAGAGAAATGAAAGCATACGGGTATATCAAATAGATCAAGAAAAATGTAAAAAATGCAAGACTTGTATTGGTAAATTTGGATGTCCTGCAATTTATTTTGAAGAAGATGAAAGCATTCATATTGACATGAATCAATGTAATGGTTGTGGAAACTGTGCAACAGTATGTCCTTTCAACGCTATTTTTAATAAGGAGAATTGAAAATGAAAAATAATATTGTACTAACTGGTGTAGGCGGTCAGGGTGTAATAACAGCTGCAAATATTCTAGGAAAGGCAGCACTAAAAGCAGGATTAAATGTTTATGTCTCAGAAGTACATGGAATGGCACAACGTGGGGGATCAGTGAATTGTACTGTTAGAATCGGAGATGTTTATGGTCCACTTGTAGCAAATGGTACAGCAGATGCAATAGTAAGTACTGAACCAATTGAAGCTTTAAGATATATAAATTATTCAAATAATAAAACAAAAATAATAACAGATATTAATCCAGTAATACCATTTACCGTATCGGTTGGAAGTGATAAATATCCAAGTCTTGATAAGGTATTCAGTGAACTTAGAAAAAATGGAGAACTATATAAAATAGATGCAAACAAAATTGCAACTGATGTTGGAAATATCATTACCAAAAACACCGTCCTTTTAGGCGCATTAGCAGCATCAGATGCTTTACTATTTAAATCAGATTTATTATTATCAACAATTCTTGAAAATGTTCCTTCAAAGTTTAAAGAAATAAATAGAAAAGCATTCCAAGAAGGATTTAAAGCTATTAAAAAATGAATAAAAATAATTTCAATTATACTTCATTTCTGCTAATAATTATAGCTTTGGTATGGGTTGGGTCTTTTATTGTTGTAGATGCCACTGTAAAACAAATTCAACCTATTACAATTGCATTTTTAAGGTTTTTAATTGCAACGCCATTTATGATTATCTCAATATTTATATTTAAAAAAAATCAATTAATTAAATTAAGAGATTTGCATAATTTCTCAAAAACTGTGCTGATTGATGTTGGTATAAAATTCTACCATCTAAAATGAGATAAAACATTTTTAACCGTCTCCAATTGACGGGTGTGGATGTATTATAAAATGTTTTCGTTTGGGTTTATAGTAAATCTTATAACATCTGTTAAGAAAATTTTTATTAGTGATACTTTAGTTACAAAATCTGAGTGAATACGCTAAAAGAGGAAGCATCTTATTGTAATTGAAATAATACTTAGTCAGTATTATATACATATTTTTAAATTAGTCTCACTATACTGATTAGAAAATCTTATTACCCTAGATATGTTAAAATTGTTAGATGCCTACAATCATACCTCTGTTATCTAAAGATATTCCTAATGAATTCTTCTTAGGCATAGTTGTCTGGCTAGTATGTAATGCTATAATTTCAATTAGTTTATCGATTCTTGATTTGGAAATTGAGCTTTATCAGATTGTTTTTATACAAGTCATTACCCCAATACTGTTAGGCTTAATTACTTGGATGGCTGTTAGATATATTAAGAAGCGCAGAATGTAATCTATTATCATAAGTTATTTATAGTAATATGCAGATAGATATGCAGGTAGAAGAGAGTAATGTTTTTGAAAATCCCATCTTTCCTCAAAATACTCTCTCTTCCTCCTATTCGATATTTACTAGATAAAGAATAATAGTTATTTTTTCCATTTCCCCTTGAATAGAAGTCTCATCTCATTTTTATAAAGTCTCTTATCTATTTCCAATTCACTGGCTTTTTGTTCAATAACCGAATTCTTAATAAAATTAATAATTATATTAAAAAGATGATATGAAATAATAGAATTTGGCAAACCTTTTACTTTATAATTATCAATGACTTGTACAAGCTTATTTTCAAAATCTAGCTCTATATCTGATTGAACATTATCAGTATCCTTTAATTCCTCATTAACTTGATTCATATACGCTTTAAGCAAATTAAAAGATTCTTTTTTCTGTATTTCTTCTACATATTTACCCAATTCATTGAGTTTTTTATCAATCATTTTTTTAACCTCTTTGAAAATTATCCTAGATTTTCTTTATTAATTGTTAATCCAAAATTACATTTTAACATATCTGCTAAAAATATGTATATTTCAGATTAAGCAAATGTTTATGAGCTGTAGCTATATTATTGTAAATGAGGGAAGTAAGGGTGATTTTTTCATAAATTTGTCCCTGCCCTTTCTTTTTTCATAGTAACAGTAAGATTAGTACCCTGATTGAGATGATGGAGTGGAAAATAAATGAATGAAAGAGATAAAGCATTTTTTGCATATTTTAGAAAACTAAGAGAAAAAAAGAAAAGTGTGATTAACGAGAAGAAAGATTTCAATGATTTGTAGCTTTGAAATGGTGAGGAATTATGCCTGATGATTATTCAAAACATTTAGAAAAAAGAATAAAAGAAATGCGTGAAAGAATGGTTAAATCAAAACTAGATGGGGCAAAGCAGAGAAAATATAGAAATAATAGAGTTAATAAGGAGGTAGAATAATTGGTAAAAAAGAAAAATTTTTTACAACGGTTTAGAAGAAAAACAGTAAAAGAAGAGGGGAGAATTGTGCCTCGTCATAAAATAAAGTAAGGTAAAGATAAGAAAAAATAAATAATTATTCTGAAATTTTAGATATTAAATTGCGGGGGGTAAAAATGGCAATTATTAAAAAAATTATTTTTTTATCAGATAAGTTTATATTTTTAGTATCTCTTTTAAATCAGTTAATA
The DNA here is from genome assembly GCA_022848765.1 of Thermoplasmatota archaeon. Taxonomy (GTDB): domain Archaea; phylum Thermoplasmatota; class E2; order DHVEG-1; family DHVEG-1; genus JAJISJ01. The sequence continues at coordinate 5,742 of JAJISJ010000012.1, read as the reverse complement.
CAACATTTTGTAGGAGTATTGAGTGCAAAACTCAACAATCTTAATAATATATGGTGTTTATCTAACTCAAAAAAATTAATTTAACTAGGCATTTAAAATGATATGTGTTGAATGTGGAAAAGAATCTGAAATAATTAATAATGGGCTATGCTTAGATTGTTATATAAAATCAAATAGATTTACCAAAGGACCAGATTTTTTTAATATAATTAAATGTTCAAATTGTAATTCATATAAATTTAAAAATAAATGGGAAACTCAATCATTAAATGAAATAATTAATAAAGTTATATTACAGAATTTTAAAATAAGTGATGAATTAAATAAAACAGAAATCATGACTCATATTATTGACGATAAAAATCAATATAAAAAGCAGGTAGAAGTAAAAATAACAGGTTTAATTTCCAATTTAAAAATTATTGAAAAACAAGTAATTCAAATTAATATAAAAAAAGAAATTTGCGAAACATGCTCTAAACAATTTGGAGGATATCATGAGGCAATCATTCAGATTAGAGCAGATAAAAGAAATCTTACATTAGAAGAAATTGAGGGAATTTATACATTTGTACTAGATTATATTAAAAATTTACAAAGTAAGGGGAATAGAAACATATTCATTGCTGATTTTGAAAAAAAAGAGAGTGGGATAACCTTTTTTTTAAGTGACAACAGTATATCACTTTCAATTATTAAAAAAATACAAGAGATATATGCTGGTGATATCAAAAGATCATCAAAAAATATTGGAATGAAAGATAGTAAACAAATATATAGAATGACATATCTGCTAAGATTATATCCTTTTACAGAAGGAGAGATACTTTCAAAAAAAGAAAAATATTTTTATGTAAAAAAAATTTCAAAAAATAAAATACATCTTGTTGATCTTGAGCAATGGAATGAAAATATTTTTGATGTAAAAGAATTAAATAATTTTGTAATAAAAGGTGGAAATGAAGTTGTAAAGAACATGATATTTGTAAGTCAAACCCCTGATGAAGTACAAATAATGGATCAAAATAATTACAATATCTATGTTATAAAAAAACCAAAAAAGATATTATTTGATAATGATATGATTAAAATAATTCAAATTCAAGAAAAAATATTTTTATTTCCAATTTCATGATAACCATTAACTAAATAAAAAAAAAGTATTGTTATTTTATCAATAATATTTGTTATTAATATATACCAATCCTTTGATAATATACTTTTTAAATAAAATAACAATCCTACACCTTAATGAGAATAGCATTAAAATTTGCTTACAATGGGATGAATTACCATGGGTTAGCTCGCCAGCCTAACGTTATAACAGTTGAAAAAAAAATAATTGACTCTTTATCTAAAATAGGTTTAATTAATGAAATTAAAAAATCAAATTTTCGTTATGCTAGTAGAACGGATAAAGGAGTATCAGCAATTGGCAATGTATTAGCATTCGATACAGAATATAATAATGATGTTTTAAAAGAATTATATGACGAATTTGAGGATATAGTATTTTATGGTATTAAAAGTGTAAATCCTATATTTAATCCAAGATATGCGAAACAGAGAATTTATAGATATTATTTTAAAAAGGATAAAAAGAAAATAAATAAATTAATCAAAATAATTGAAATATTTAAGGGCGAACATGATTTCAGTAACTTTGCAAGAATCGAACCATCAAAAAAACCTATCAAAGTTATTGATGATATTTTAATTGGAGAGAGAGACAATTTATTTTATATTGATTTTTATGCTCAGTCGTATCTATGGCATCAAATAAGAAAAATAATTTCTGCATTAAATAAGGTTGAAAATTGTACAATCGGTGTTGAAGATTTGATTCAAGCTTTAAATAATCCAAATAAAAAGGTAGATTATGGATTATCACCGCCTGAACCATTATTATTAATTGATGTTGTTTATGATTTTGATTTCATATATTATGATAAGGCTTTAGATAAGCTACTTAAATTTAAAAATCACTTATTAAATATTATTAAATATCACGTTTATTGAATCTCCAATAAGATAAAATCATAAAACATATAATCCAAGATAAAAGTATAATTGTCATTAAAATATTTGAATAATATTCTGGATAGGCTATTGAAATAGTATCAAAAGATAAAGCAGCACCTACATTTAAAGTAACAAGAAAAGAATACACTTGTAAAGGATTGAACAAATTCAAAATATGATACCAATCAGGAGCATTATTAATAATATTTATTATATCTGAACTTGCTGCTAATATGCCAACAAAAACTATTGGCAAAATAATATTAAAGAAAAACCAAAGGAAAATTGCTCCACCCATGGCAGTAGATCGTTTATTAAATAATGTAGACAAAAATAATGCAAGCGCTAAAAAAACTAAGCCTATCATAATTGTGGCAAATATAAAAATAATATAACCTAAATAATCAACATCAGAAACATTAAAGCCAATTACGATACCTGCTAAGCCAAATCCAATTATTATTGTTATAGCTAATAAGCTTCCTAAACCAATAAATTTCCCTAAAAGAATTTCAAGCCTTGTTACAGGCAATGACAATAATGAGCTCATAGAACCTTTTTCAATTTCCCCAATTATAGCTGAATAACCTAACATAAGTGCAATTATTGGAATTAATAATTGTACAAGGCTCATCATTCCCTGAATTGTGATTCCTAAATCTTGCCAACCATCTGTAAATATTGAGCCAAAGTAAGATACAACCAACGTTAAAGATGCAAAAATTATAGTTAGAATTATTATCCATTTATTCCTAACATTATCTAATAATTCCTTTTTAGAAATTGTAAAAATTGAATTCAACAAAATTAATCACCTTCTGTAAACTTCATGAATACTTCTTCGAGTGATGGGTCTTTTGTATGTATATTTATTATTTTTCCACCAGTTTTTTCAATTGTTATTATAACCCTGGCTTTAATTCTTGAATCACAAATAACATCAATATTATTATCTCTAATTTCTATTTTTTCAATCCCTTTAACCTCATTTACAGATTTTATTATATTTTCAGATAATTTTTCCAATTCTATTGTAATTTTAGGTTTAATATTAAGTGTTTTTCTTAATCCATCAACTGTATCCTGTGCAACGATTTCACCTTTATTAATTATGCAAACACGGTCACATATTGCTTGAACTTCACTTAAAATATGGGAAGAAATCAAAATCGTAGAACCCATTTTTTTCATTTCTCTTATTTTACTTCTGATTAAAACGACTCCTCTCGGGTCTAAACCACCAGAGGGTTCATCAAGAATTAATATCGGTGGGTTTCCGATTAAAGCTCTAGCCATACCAAGGCGTTGAACCATACCTTTTGAAAAAGCTCCAACTTTTTTATTAATAGCATTCGAAAGGCCAAATTCTTTAATCAATATTTTACATTCATCCTTTGAAGTTTTTTTCATTTCCGCTATAAAACACAAATTTTGGAAAGCTGATAAATTTTCATAAAATGCCACACGTTCAGGTAAATAACCAATAAAATTTTTTGCATTTTTTCCACTATCTACTACATCAAAATCATTAATTTTAATTAATCCTGAATCTACATTAACTAATCCAAGTATTGATTTAATAGTTGTAGTTTTACCAGCCCCATTTGGCCCTAAAAAACCAAATATCTCTCCCTTTCTAACTTTAAAAGAAATATTATTAACTGCATTAGTTCCATTATAATTTTTTATAAGATTCTTAACTGAGATTGCTATAGATCCTTTTTCTATATCATCTCTATTATCTGAACTTGGAAAAATATATTTACCTTTTTGATTGCATTTTGAACATAAAAGGAGTTTTTTTTCACCAGGATTACCTTTTATTTTTATTATATTTTTACATTTTGGACATTTAATCGTTTTAGAGATCATCTATATACCTTTATTACAAATATGATATGACAGATATTTATTTTTATTGCATAAAAATTTACATTATCAATAATTTTTTGAATTTAGAATAAAATAAAGTAAACTGAAAATATTTATGTTTAATTTATATTAATATGATGGTGAAGGCGACTAATAAATCTATTAATAAAAAAACAATTTTTAAAGAAATAAACATTCAAAAAAATACAATAAGAAAATATTATTTTCTAATAATTGGCCTTCCAATTGTATTTTGGGCTTTTGCATTTCCACTTATTAAAATTGGGCTTAATGAATTAAACCCAATAAATCTAACCATTTTAAGAATATTTATTGTATGCATATCTTTTATACTGATACTATTTTTTAAACCCATAAAAATCACAAAATTAAATATCAAAGACACTCCTAGTTTGTTTTTATTAGGATTTTTTGGAGTAATATGTTATCATTTTGCTTTGAATTATGGTGAACAGTATATTTCTGCAGGCATAGCAAGTTTAATTATTACAACTATTCCAATATTTATTGTTGTTTTAGCTTTAATATTTCTTTCTGAAAAAATTACATTAAACCTCTTTTTAGGAATATTATTATCATTAATAGGTGTAATAATCATTTCATTATTTGGGAACACTAATATTAATTTAGAAATTAGATATATATTCGCAGCAGGTGCTATTCTATTAGCAGCTTTTTTTGGAGCTTTTTATACTGTAGTTGGTAAAAAATTACTTGAAAAATATTCTCCTTTATCACTTACTATATATGCAATATTATTAGGATCATTGGGAATGATACCATTTATTAATGATTCTCTTCTTGAAGAGGTAACAAAATTATCCGGAGTTGGTTGGGGGGCAGTTATATTTCTTGCAATATTTCCAACAGTAATTAGTTATGTATTATGGTATGTAGCTTTAGATTTCAAACCTGCTTCAGAACTAGGAGTATATCTTTATTTAATGCCAATTTTATCGACAATTCTATCATTTTTCTTATTAAATGAAAAGATAACAATATTATTTATTTTCGGAGGAGTCTTAATAATTCTAGGTCTTGTAATTGTCAACAAAAAACCGATAAAAATAAGAAAAAAATGAAATATTACTTTTTATCTTAATGATAAAGTAACATAAATAATAAATTAATATCGATTAATAAATATGCAGGGGTAGCCAAGCCAGGTCAACGGCGACAGACTCAAGATCTGTTCCTGCAGAGGTTCAGGAGTTCGAATCTCCTCCCCTGCATTTTTTCATGTTTTCAACATGAGAAAAATCATGAATTTTTTCGGTAAACATTGTTGCAAAGAATAATGGGTATTATCAGCTAAAATTAGTTAACTACTGAGAAAGCTTTGGAATAAATCCATCATAATCAGCAAGTAATAAAATTATTTAGTGAATTTTTTAAAGAATTTATTTAATGAAGAATTTCTTTTTTTATAGAGTCTTTCTTCCTCTTTTTCTTCGAATTTTGCTAATTCATCTGGTTCGAATCCTTCTTTCGAGGTTTCCTTTAGTTTCTCAAGTTCACCTTCATCCAACCATACACCATTACATGTTAAACATACGTCAACTTCGATGTCTTCTGCCTTTTCGATATCCATTGTATTGCCACATCGTGGACAAATCATCGGGCTTCTACTTTTAGTTCCAATATGTTTGGTTAAATAATTTGTTAATTTTTTATCTTTAAGAAGTTTACCAAGTTCGCCTTTATCAAGCCATATACCTTTACATTTTGGACATACATCAATTATTATATTTGGTCCAAAAGTTTCCACTTCTTCTTTCTTCATTTCTAACCAATAACGGTGACACTCGTATTTTCTTTCTGATCCAA
>JAJISJ010000119.1 GCA_022848765.1 Thermoplasmatota archaeon | reverse complement strand
TGCAATAGAAGCTGCAGAACGGTGGCCAAAGATAGCCTCATTGGCATCTACAATAGTATGAGTGATTAAAAATGAAATCAATAAAACCTAGAAAACAAAGAAAAAGACTATTCAATGCTCCCCTTCATAAGAAGAGAAAATGGATTGCAGCCCATCTAGCAGAAAACTTGCTTTTAAAATACGATCATAGAGGTACTCCAGTTGTAACGGGAGATACTGTAAAAGTTATGAGGGGTAGTTTCAAGGGACATGAAGATAAGGTGGCACGTGTCGATATACGCAAACAGATTGTAGAAATTGAAGGGATAACAACAGTTAAAGCAGATGGAACAAAAATTGCAAAACCGATGCATGCAAGTAATTTATTGATCACAAAATTGAATTTAACAGATAAATGGAGAAGAAAAAAACTAGAAAAAGGGCTCTCAGAAGAGACAAGGAAGGAAATTGAGAAAGAAGCTGAAGAACAAATTAAAGAACTTGAAGAAGAGAAGATGGTTGAAGAGATAGCCGAATCAGAAGAGGGGGAAGAGGCTGAAAAAATCCCTGAAGAAACGAGTAAAATTCCAGAGGAGAAAGAAGAGAAACCTAAAGAGAAGGAAAAACCTAAAGAAGAAAAGAAAGTAGAGAAGAAAAAATACATATTTGAAAAAACTTGAGAATTTTCGAACAAAAAAAATAAAAAATTTCCAAAAATATTTTTAGATTTCAAATCTTTTAAAAACGTCTCGGGGTAATCCAATAACTAAGATCCCTGTGAAATATGGGCGCTAACGGACGAAAACTCGCTGA
>JAJISJ010000118.1 GCA_022848765.1 Thermoplasmatota archaeon | reverse complement strand
CACTTAATTTCCCTTCTAGCATGGAATTACAAATTTCGATGAAATCTGTCTTTAATAATGGTAAAACATTCATGTTTTCAGGATCACCAAATCGAGCATTTATCTCAATGATTTTAGGTCCATCGCTTGTGAGCATAAACTGACCATAAATGGGACCAATGTATTTGCATCCTTCGTGATTTAATGCATCAACGATTTGTTGAAGAATACGCACGCCTTTATCATACTCCTTTCTTGAGAGAAATGGTAACAATCCATTGGAACATGAATATGAGCCCATACCCCCCGTGTTTGGTCCGAAATCTCCTGGAAGAAGTCTTTTGTGATCTTGTACCGCAGGCAATGTAAGAATGCGAAATCCATCAGAAAAAGCTTGTACTGTAAATTCTTCACCAATTGCTTTTTCTTCAATGAGAACCTTCGCTTCACCTCCGATTTTGTTGTTGATTACGTCTTTAACATATTTCATTGCTTCATTAGTTCCATTAAAATGATCACCTGAAACTTGGACTCCTTTACCTCCAGTAAGACCTATCGGTTTTATTGCAACTTCAGCATTCATCTCTTCTATGAATTCTCTTGCTTTTTCTATGTCTGTAAAACTTTCAAATTTAAGCTGACCTGATATATCATATTTTTTCAGAAGATTTCTCCGCTTGCTCTTCAAATAATTGAACAATTGTCTTTTCTTTGGGATATTCTGTTTTTGTATTATTAAAATCAAATATAATCTGTTTTTTTTCCGCTTTTGTTAGAATATCTATTTCAGACAGCTTTAATTCAGGATTTTCAGTCAATCTATCCAATAAATTAAGAAAACGTTCTATAAACTTTT
>JAJISJ010000117.1 GCA_022848765.1 Thermoplasmatota archaeon | reverse complement strand
TTAAAAGAGATTTGCAGGACATCTCCTGTTTTATATTCATCTTTTTTTATAAGGAGGTTTCCCCCGTCATGAAAGTTAAGTTGTGTCTTGTTTCCTTTTATAACTGTTTTATTTTCAATGCGTCGCAACTTCCATTCTGCATCTTTACTTGATATAGGCATAAGTGTTAACTTGCCGTTTTTATCAAATAAGATTCGATAATCCTTTTTTAGCTTCGGAATTGATATGACGTCCATAAGTCCACAGGGGAATTTATGGTTTTTTCTTTTTGATCCGTCGACTAGAATATCCCCACTTGAAATTACTCTTTTTACCTCTCTATATGAATTACATAAATTGAGGTAATCTCGTATGATAAGTCCGAGTGTTATTGATTTTTCCAATGGATGTGGACCAGGTGATGGTTTTATTGTCCATTTTTTTTCTTTTCTATGAAGTCGTACTGTTCTAGGGGCTGCAATTCTTTTTAAATGTTTACTCACTTTTTACCCTCCTCTTTTTTTTCTTTTGGTTTTGAAGGAGTTTTTGCGGCTGGTTTCTTTGCTGTTGGTTTTTTATCTGCTTTTGGCGTAGATTGTTTTTTTTCTTTTGGTTTTTCTTCCTTTTTTTCAGGGATTTCTGTTTCCTCAGGTTGTTCTATCTCTTCTGCCGTCTCTTCTTCTAGTGCTTTTGTTTCTTCCTCTTTTATTTTTTCTTCTTCGACTTCTTTGATTTGTAATTCTGCTTCTTTTTCTATTTCTTTGTTAGTTTCTTCAGAAAGGTTTCTCTCAAGTTTTTTTCTTCGCCATTTATCAGTTAAATTCAATTTTGTAATCATTACATTACTAGGATGAATGGGTCTTCC
>JAJISJ010000116.1 GCA_022848765.1 Thermoplasmatota archaeon | reverse complement strand
AAAAACTGGGAGAAAAGATACTTAGTGAAGATAGCGTTATCTGCGTCGTTGCTCGTGCCGGCTCACCAGATCCTGTCATGGTAGCAAATTCAGTCAAGGCTTTACTAAACAAAGATTTTGGCCCACCACTTCACACTTTGATTATCCCTGGAAATCTCCATTTTATGGAAATTGAAGCTTTAGAAGTTTTTGCAAATCTGCCAAAAGCGATTAGTAAAAAATTACAAAAACTATAATAACCCTTGCTATTATTCCGCACTAAAAGGGGTATGGATGCCACAAAAAAATGATTCTATAGGAGTTATCTATGGAAATGTCGGTTCGACTGAATTTAATTTCATTGTCGATGGTTATAATATAAGAAAATTTGACTATGTAGCAGCACCGCATAAAGAAGGATACGTACTTGCTCAAGTAATGGATATCAAAAGATATTCGGACTTTAAATTTCAAGAAGCAACCATGCTACAAAGCAACGACGAACTTCCGTATATTAAAAGCAATGTCTCTGCATATGCAGATGTAATTGGATATAGGGATAAAAGGGGCCTTTTACAGACTCCACGAACTCCTTTTGAAACAGGGAGCAGAATAATACCTGCCAATGAAGATCTCATAAGACATGTAATCGGTCTGTATTCTGAGAAGCAAAACGGAGCATATCTGGGCCTTCTTAAAGGACTTAACCTGCCGGTTTTTTTGAACATAGATTCTCTTGTTCAAAAACATATTTGTATACTGGCGAAAACAGGCGGTGGCAAAAGTTATGCCTGCGGCGTCTTAGTTGAGGAACTTCTTAAGAAAAAAGTGCCAATGGTTATAATTGATACCCATGGTGAATATAT
>JAJISJ010000115.1:331-853 GCA_022848765.1 Thermoplasmatota archaeon | reverse complement strand
CTCAGATCGATCTTTTGCAAACTCATCCATAACTTGTTCGTCTTTTAACGTCAAAACATAGTATTTCTTATTAGAATATAATGCAAATTTATGTTTATCTTCTGTTTCTATCTCTGAAATAATACGTTTTCCAACACGATCGTAATCGTTATCTGTCTTCTCAATAGTTTTTTCTTCTACAACAAAATATTCTTGAAGTTTTTGTAATAGATCATCAAGATCTAAATTTGGCATTTTAATAAATCGATGTGTCGGTAAAATAGCAAGCCCTTCATCAAAGATATTTGCTAAGATAACCATTCGATAGTTAAACTGCGCATGCTCATCAGAAACATTGGTTTTTTTCTTCATCTCATCTGCAAAATTGATAGCTGTCTGATATCTATGATGTCCATCTGCAATAAATAAAACTTCATTGCTGAGTTCATCTACTATTTTAGAGATCAAAAGTTCATCTTCCACTTTCCAGAGTTTATGCATAAATCCATCATATCCCTTAATGTTCAGAATTGGCGTATCAAT
>JAJISJ010000115.1:0-321 GCA_022848765.1 Thermoplasmatota archaeon | reverse complement strand
TATAGCAACTGAATTGGTTCAAGATTTGCTTTACAAGCCCTCATAAGATCCAATCGATCTGCCTTTGGCTTTGATAGCGTTTTTTCATGAGCTTTTACAACTTCATAATCAGGATCCAATCGAAGTAACACAAAAAAACCATTCATTGTTCTTGTTTCATCGTTTAAAACATATTCAATTTTATATGGAAATATAGCGTTTTTTTCAGATTCTAACAATATGGAGTTCTCTTGCCATTCATCAAATAGTTGTTTTGCTCTCGTATATCGATTATCTTCTTTCGTATCACTTGGGAATTGCTTTCCTAGAATCAATTTTACG
>JAJISJ010000114.1 GCA_022848765.1 Thermoplasmatota archaeon | reverse complement strand
GTATTCTCTATCGCGGATTTGATTGGATTAATATAATGAGTTTAGATGAACATAACTTCTACTAACCACGTTTATATCAGTTAAATATAAACCTTTAAATTAAAATCTACAACGTTTATTATTGTACAAAAACTACCTACGAATAACTTTAAAAACAATGCGAAAATTATTTTTAGGTCTAGGCTTAAATTAACCAAAATATATTTGGTACAATTCTATTGATAAACTAAAATCTTTAATACTCCTCATCATCTCCTATAACTAAAGGAAAACTTTCTAATACTACTTCTTGTTATGGGGAAAAGTAATAATCTATATATAGGTTTACAATTTCAAGCCCAATTAGGAAGAAACCAGATAGATAATATAATATTTGATACCAACAAGAATATAATAATATATTACTTTATCTGCTTTCGACCTATAAAGAACAAGAAAGTAGGGATTAGTGATTGAATTGGCACGAACAAAGACAAAGAAATTCAGAGGATCAATGACTCATGGCAGAGGAAAAAAAGCTGGCAGAGGGGCAGGTCTAAGAGGCGGTAGAGGAAACGCCGGTCTTATGAAGCATAGATTCATGTATATGACAAAATACATGCCTGATCATTTCGGCAGACATGGTTTCAAAAGACATCCAAGTATTGTCAAAAGAGATACAACGATTAATGTTGGGCAGCTGGAAGAAAAGTTTCCAGGCAAAAAAGATATTAATTTAACAAAAGAAGGATTTGACAAACTACTGGGTGGAGGAAAGATTAATAGCAGTTTGAAAATTAAGGTAAACGCTGCCTCACAAAAAGCAATCGATAAAATCGCTGAAAAAGGCGGAGATGTAAAGATAGAATAAGGTTT
>JAJISJ010000113.1 GCA_022848765.1 Thermoplasmatota archaeon | reverse complement strand
TAACGAAGTATTATCAAGAAGTATTAATGAAACTGTTAAACGGGGAGTTATTCCTAGTAGCGAAAAAATATTAAAGATGGTTAATGGCGCAGGAGATATGATAAAAGATAACTTTGAGATTTTTACAACAAAAGGGAACGTTGGTTGTGTTTTTGAGTATGGTGGAGAAGGAGTAAATACACTTTCTGTTCCTGAAAGAGCAACTATTACAAACATGGGTGCAGAATGTGGTGTTACAACTTCTGTTTTTCCAAGTGATGAAACAACTAGAGCATTTCTAAAAGCTCAAGGTCGGGAGAAAGACTGGACTGAACTCAAGGCAGATTCTGATGCTGAATATGAAAAAGTAATTGACCTTGATTTAAGCGAGATTGTACCATTAACAGCATATCCACACAGCCCGGGGAATATTAAAACAGTTAAAGAACTTGAAGGAATGGAAGTCGACCAAGTTTGTCTTGGAAGTTGTACAAATTCTTCGTACAAGGATCTTATGACAGTGGCAAATATTCTAAAGGGTAAGAAGGCTCATTCCAATGTCAGCTTTGTTATTGCACCTGGTTCAAAACAGGTTCTTGAAAACATTACACGAGATGGCGGACTAACAGATCTTATTTCGGCTGGTGCACGAATTGCAGAGTCAGCGTGTGGTTTTTGCATAGGCAACAGCCAATCACCAAAAACAGATGCAGTATCATTACGAACAAGTAATAGAAATTTTTTAGGAAGATCTGGAACAAAAAGTGCACAGGCATATCTTGTCAGTCCTGAAACAGCTGCTGCAGCAGTAATCACAGGTAAGATGACGGACCCGCGTGATCTTGAAAAAATGGGAATAAAATATCCAAATGTTCAGATGCCTAAAGAATTCTATATCGATGACAGCATGTTTATTTATCCACCGGAACACCCTGAACATATCAAGATATACCGCGGACCAAATA
>JAJISJ010000112.1 GCA_022848765.1 Thermoplasmatota archaeon | reverse complement strand
TTAACAGATTTGTAAGAATACTCTGTGACTTGTGTTTATTATAAAGAACAGGATAGTCAAAAAATTTCGTTTTAACATCTGGAGCATCTTTTCCATCAATCTTGTATTTCATCCATTTTTTATATAGTTCAAAATCGCCAAAGTATATGTCCTTGAATAATCCGTGTTCCTTACATTTTTTCGTTATCCATACTTTACCATCCTGTTCAATGATTTTTGCATCTATTCTTTGTACCCTTCCTTCTTGATAACACGCAGGGCAAACAGATTTTATTTTTTCTAATTCTTTCATATTTATACCAATTTTAGTTAATTGAATATTTTATTTCCTGTAGATATTAATTATTTAAATAAATTCTCACACTATCATTTTATTATTGGTAGATTTTATAAATAATGAATTAAATAATTAGGAAGAAATATAAAAATATTTTAAATTTATTGAAAAATTAGATTTCAATTTTTATAAAAAGTAATTTTTATAATTATTAAATAATAATTATTAACTGTTGCGTATTAAATTAATTTTTATTTATTAATTATTTACAATAAAATCTTTATATAATAAAAAATATTATAAATTATAAAAGGAGGCATGTAATTTGAAGAAAATAATCAATATTACTATTGTAGGAGTATTAATATTTAGTGGATTTGGAGCTGTTGTAGCTGGTTTAAACTCTGATTTTAATCAAGAAAATGATAATATATTAGCATTGAATATTGAACTATCGGAAATTGAAATTAGTGAATATTCTCAAGAATATTTGGAATTTAGTCCAAAAAGTGAAGGAAATTTTTTAATGAACCCTGGTAAACCTATGATACCAAAAGTAATAAAATTAGTAGAATTACCCTTTGGAGCTAAAAACATTGAAGTCGAAATAAGCTCAAAAAATATTCAAAAATTAGAAATAAGTAAACAAATACGTCCTTCTCCATCGCCTTTGCCATTGAATAATCAAAATATTATTGGATTAAATTATTATAAAGATAAGGAGATTTATGAGAGTGAAGTATTATATCCATCTAATTGGTTTGAATTTTCAACTGGCTGTGGTATTAATGATAAT
>JAJISJ010000111.1 GCA_022848765.1 Thermoplasmatota archaeon | reverse complement strand
TTATTCTTTTTTCTAAATGTTTTGAATAATCATCAGGCATAATTCCTCACCATTTTAAAACAAAAATTTAATATTTGTATTTTCTAGTATAACGAAATTTAGTATTTCTACATCTTTGACGCATTTCACTTATTCTTCTATCTTTATGTCTACTAAATTTATCTGCAAAACTATCTTCCAAGTATAACCTCCCCCATATATCATAACAAAAACATATCTAATAAATCTATGCTTAAATAATAGATAGAATACAAGATACACTTAATTAAATGTCATCTTTTTTATGGTTTTTTTATAAGAAAGATTTATATTATATTTTTAGATTATTATTTTTAATAACTGGGGCAAATGATATTGGAGATTTAAAATGAAAAAATTTATTGTTTTTTTAATAGTAGCTATGTTTATTATAACTGGATTTGTATCTGCAGATGTACAAAAAGAAAATAATCTGAGATATATAGTTGAAGAAATAATGATAAAGGAGCCAATAATTAGTGAAGTAAATGAATTTGTTGAATTAGATATTTTTGAAAGTAACATTAAAATTTTAAATTCTGGGAAACCTTCTTTACCAAAAATTGTAAAAACTTATACTTTTCCATTTGGGACAAAAATTAATGATGTTGTCGTAACTTTTTCTGATAGATATCAGAAGGATTTATCAAAACCGTTAAAACCAACACCTGAATTACAAATGATTTCAACAATTTATGTTGATTCAAATAATATAGATGAGAATTTTGATTATTCAGATATTAACATTTATCCTGAAGAGCAATATACTTATAAGAAAGGTGCTGGATTATTTAATGGGGAACATGTAATATTTTTATCTATTCATATTTACCCTGTTCAATATTTACCTAAATTAAATAAGATCGAATACTCAAAAGATATAACTGTTAATGTTGAATTTTTTGAACCATATGAAAATATCTGCTTTCCTGATTTTTATGATTATTTGATACTTGCGCCATTGGAGTTTAAAGATGAACTACAACCGTTAGTTGATTATAAAAATAATGATGAGGTTGATACAATTCTGGTAACACTTGATGAAATTCCTGATATTGGAGTTGATAAACAGGAATCAATAAAATATTTTATTAAAGATGCAGTTGAAAATATGGGAATTACTTATCTACTTC
>JAJISJ010000110.1 GCA_022848765.1 Thermoplasmatota archaeon | reverse complement strand
GCCTTCATCGAAGTTTTATACAAAACTCTCACCTTTATTGGTCATATCATTATATTTATATTTAAAAAAACAGTTGAATTTATAAAAAAAGTAAAAAGATCTACCACGGCTTTAAAAAACCATGAAATAACCCACCGTGTAGTTGGTTTGCTGTTAAGGGAAATCACAAAAGAAAGAGATGAATTTAAAGATAGATATTTAAGAAATTTAGCTGAAATTGATAATTTTAGAAAAAGAATTAAAAAAGAAAAATTATTTGCAATGCCTGATTTAAATTACATTCTAAATAATCTTTTGATTTCACATAATATTGCATCAAAAGAATGGGTTATTCGACAATATGATCATGAAGTCCGTGGCAACACTGTAATCAAACCCTTACAAGGAACTATTAACTTTGAGACCCATGGAGACGCAACAGTACTTAAGCCTTTAGAAAAATCTTTTAGAGGTATTGCAATAACTGCAGATGTAAACCCTAGTTTTATGGAATTAAATCCTTTTTGGGGAGCATGTTCTGCAATTGATGAAGTATGTCGAAATTTAATATCTGTGGGATCAAGACCTGATTCTCTTTTAGATTGTCTAAATTTTGGAAATCCTGAAAAACCAGAGAGGATGGGAGAATTTTATGAAACATGTAGAGGCCTTGGTTTTATGGCTCAAAATTTGAAGCTACCTTTTGTTTCTGGGAATGTTAGTTTTTATAATGAATCGCCTAAAACATCAGTACCTCCCACACCTCAAATAGTTGGAATTGGAATAGTAAAAGATATTCGAAATTGTGTTTCATCTAATTTTAAGGAAGAAGATAATAATTTATATTTAATTGGTAAAAAAACAGAGAGAGAACTTGGGGGTTCAGAATATTATAAAATAATGAATATTGTTAATGAGGATGTTCCAAAGGTTGATATTAACCTTTTAGAAAAATGTATGAAGGGTTTATTAATTTGTAATGAAAAAGGATATATTTCTTCTTGCCATGATATAAGCGAAGGGGGTTTAGGTGTTTGCTTATCAGAGATGGCGATTGGGGGAAATATTGGGGCAACAATAGATATTTCGGTAGTAAATAAAAATTTGAGAGACGATTTTTTATTATTCTCTGAGTCTAATACCAGATGGGTTGTAGAAATAAATACAATAAATTGTAAGAATTTTGAGAAGTTGTTACATAATTTTGAGGTCCCTTTTATTAAGATTGGAAAAACAAAAGGGAAAAAATTATTAATTAACAATAATGAAAGGAATATTATTAACCTAAATATAAAATATATTAGAGATAAATGGAAAAAATCTATTAAAGATATCATGGGATAACCATAAATTTTAATAAATAAG
>JAJISJ010000011.1 GCA_022848765.1 Thermoplasmatota archaeon | reverse complement strand
AAATAGGTTGTTTTGCCATATCAATTCCAAATCGTTTGAATTTTCTAACTTCACCAGCAAGTTTTTCTTCTATAGTTCCTTCACCATGTAATATTTCAATCATAGGTGTGTCAAGCCATACACCCGGCATTCCTGTTGATGTTACAATACCTCTATTTTCCTTACATTCTTTTATGAAGGATGCTGATTCAACATCACGGGGTTCAAGTGGAAAAACAAATGGATCACCATTTTTATTTAATGGTATTGCCCCTAGTCCTCTAATTTTTTCTGTTGAAAGTATTCCAACAAGTGGCTCTGGATAAGCATCACCCGTTGGGTGAATTTGAATGGTATCAAGATCAAGTAGATTTGCTCCTGCATGATACGCCATAATTAACCCATCACCAGTAGCACCATAGTGATTAGTTGTTGGATAATTTGATAGATGTAATCTACCACTACCTCCAGTTGCAAGAATTGTTGCCTTTGAACGCATAACATAATATTCAAATGTTTCAAGGTTGAATGCAACACCACCCGCAACTTGACCCTTATCATCCAAGAGTAATTCAGCTACAGGGCAGAACTCTAAGGTTGGAATTTCCATGTTTCTAGCTTTATCCCGGATGTTTCTCATTATTTCCATTCCAGAATAATCCTTACAACTATGCATACGATTACGACAGGTGCCTCCACCAGATAATTCCTGGAATTCTCCATCTTCATGACGATCATACATAACTCCCAGGTCTTCATGCCATTTAATTATCCCTGGTGCATCAAGTGCTAGTGCACGAGCAAGTTCAGGCTTGTTTGTGAAATGCCCTCCACCATAAATATCAAGATAATGAAGTGAAGGGTTGTCCTCTGGACGATCTGCAGCTTGAATACCGCCCTGTGCCATCATACTATTGGCATCACCATGGCGGAGCTTAGTTACAATCAAAATCTTATCTAATGACACTCCAGATTCATAAGCAAAAAGCGCAGCAACAGTGCCAGCACCACCGCCACCAATAATAAGTAAATCTACATCATAATCGATTTTACTAAGATCCACATCTTTTGGATCAATAACAGGCTTTGATTCGAGAAGATCTACAAGACCATTGTATAAAAATTGACCTTTATCAGTACCGACTCGAAGTACTCGTTTTGTTCCCTTCATATAATCTGGGTGATATTTTGTAAGCATTGATTCTCGATCTTTAAGAGACATTGGCTTAACAGGTTCAGACATGTTTTTTTCACGTTTCTTCTCTACCAGTTTTATAGATTTTATCATATATCCTGGATAACCATCAATCAGTTTCATTCTAGACGCCTCCTTCCTCTGCTTCAATCTTCCTTTTCTTGTAAAACTCAGTGATTTCTTTCTTATCCATCTTCATCATTTTTTCAATTTCAGCGTCATATCTTCTATTCTCAATTTCTTTCAGTCGTTTTACAAGGTTTTTAGATTTTGTATCAAGATATTTACCTCGAAGTCTTCGAGCAAGTTGTGAAACATGATAATGTTTGATATCCGCTGGGCAACGCATTGCACATAGGCCACATTGGATACAGTCAAAAGAAATTTCAGCACATTTCGCTATTTCTCCACGGACTGCTCTTTGAATGTATTTCATAACTTCAATATCTTGAGGACAAGATTTTGAACATGTGTTACATGAAACACAACGAGCAATTTCAGGATATATTTCCAAAATAGTACTCTCTGTTGGTTTAATTTCTTCAATGTTATATTCTGCTTTTGTTGCGGGAACGAAAGGAAGTTGAACAAGGTACATTTTATCTTCAACAACTTTTTGACATGCTAAATCAAAACCAAGTTTTTGTTCATCCTCAATTCGAAAAATCGTTGAACATGCACCGCAAAAACCAGCTCTACAACCGCAACCCCTAATATATCTATAACCAGCGTATTCTAAAGCCTTCATTATTGTGAGACCTGCAGGAACTTTGTAACTTTTACCCATGATAAAAACTTCAACAGTTCCAGCTTTTTTTTCAACATCTTCTGCTTTTTTTACTTCAGGTTCTTTTAATAGAGCCTGTTCCTTTTTAGTCATTTATTAACACCTTAAAAATGGTTGAACAAATAATTCTTGGAAATTTAATTTAAATCCTTGTTGTTTATGGATAGTATCCTCTATTTTTTTCCTTACCAAGGGAGCTCCCCCAAAACTATATATAATTATTATATTATAAACTTTTTGGAAATAATCTCGAAATGATAAGGAATTAATCTGAAATTGTTATTTTGATAATATATTTCATTTAATCTGCACTTATTTTCAAAATTACTGGTAATATTTATAAATTAGAGAAAAAGGTTTATATTGAAAATGCTCATTCATATAATGATGAAAAATGCAGAATTAACTGATAAAGAAAGACTCGTGCTCTATGGACTTGCAAAATTTCCGGATCATACCGACAAATCTCTTTCCGATAAACTTGACCTTAAACATTCGACTGTCACCTCTATACGGCATAGACTTCACAACAATGAATATTTTAGAAAACTAATAATTCCAAAACTTCAGAATATGGGTTGTCAAATGCTTGTCGCAACTTATACAAATTTTAGTCCCCTAATTCCATTAGAAGAAAGAGTAGCAATTACTGGTGAAACTATTGAAGTTTTCGAGGAGATATTTTTCTCTGTTGGAGAACTAGACAAAGGGTTTTCTTTAAGTCTATCGCGAGATTATGCAACTATTGGTAAAATTAATGACATCAGAACACAAACCTTTGGTAGCCGAGGTCTTTTAGAAGAAGAATATTCAAATATGGTTGTTTTTCCTTTTGAAATTAGTCGGATTTATCGATTTTTTGATTTTGCACCTTTGTTAAATAGTAGTTTCCATTTGAATTTTGAGGATAAAAAAGGTATCCATGATTTTGGTTTGAAAGATATGAAAGATGTAATTTTTTCTGACACAGAGAAGAATGTGTATTGTATGATGGTTAGTAATCCTGAGATGTCAGATGAGGATATTGGTAGAGAAATCGGTGTTTCTCGCCATACTGTTTCTAGATTGAGACGAAGATTTGAGAAAAACAATCTTGTACGAAGGATTAGTCTTCCAAATCTTCAGAAACTGGGATTTGAGATTCTAACTTTTTATCATATCAAGTTTGATCCACGTAACCCGCCAAATATGGATAATGATTCAGTTTCTAGTTTAATGAGTAATTCAACTATTTTTCTTGCAAGTAGGAGATTTGAAGCAGTTATGATCTCCGTCCATATGGATTATGATGACTATAAAAGAGATTTAATGCGAATCATGCAAATTTTAAAGGAGAATCAATGGATTGCAGAAGACCCCGTGATCAGATCTTATGGTTTAAGCACAATGGCTTTTATCAAAGATTTTAAGTTTGCCCCCATTGCTAGTAAAATTGTAGGTTGTGATTTTTGGGTTAAAAAGCTCTTAAATATATGAATTTACATTCACTTTTACATGAAACTTTTTGAGTATCGGGGAAAGGAATTGTTTGATAAATATGGAATTGCAGTTCCAAATGGAAAGCTAGCTACAGGAGAAAAAGACTTTTCTAACCTTAACTTTCCACTTGTTTTAAAAGCTCAAGTGCCAATCGGCGGTCGTGGAAAAGCAGGTGGTATCAAAACTACTAAAAATCTAAAAGATGCAAAAGAAAAACTTTCTCAAATCATTGGACTAGATATCCGTGGCTATAAAGTCGGCAAGGTTCTTGCTGAGGAAATGGCCAACATTAAAAAAGAATTGTATATGAGCATTTCTCTAGATAGATCCAAACGAATGCCACTTATTATGGCTAGTGCTTCAGGTGGTATGGATATCGAGAGTGTTCCTGATGATAAAATTTTCAAAGAATGGATAAACCCACTTATAGGTATTCAATCATTCAATATTCGTAGTATTGTATCAAGACTTGGACTTGAAAAGGAAGAAACAAAACAGGTTTCTATTGTTCTTTCAAAGATCTACAAACTATTTCGAGAGTACGACTGTGAGCTAGTTGAAATCAATCCTCTAATTATAAACATAGAAGGTGAGGCTATGGCCTTGGATTCTAAAGTAATAATTAATGATGATGCTATGTTTCGTCATACAGATGTAGAACCAGAACTTACCGAGCTTACACCTCTTGAAAAAGATGCAAAAGAAAAAGGGATTGCATTTGTTCAACTTGGTGGAAATATTGGTGTAATTGCAAATGGTGCTGGTCTCACAATGGCAACCCTTGATGCGCTTACTCATTTCAAAGGAGAAGGCGGGGTATTTCTTGACCTTGGTGGTACAGATGATCCTGAGAAAGTAAAACAAGCATTTGAACTTATGAAAAAAGCAAAACCAAAGGTAATTTTCCTGAATTTATTTGGAGGAATAACCAAATGTGATACCGTAGCAACTGGTGTAAAATCAGTTATTACAAAGGAAGGAATTGATTGCCCAGTAATTACTCGTATTAAAGGCATGAATGAGGATGCTGCAAAAGAGATTTTAAAAGATGCTGGATTGATAACTGCAACTACTTTACAGGATGCAGCAAAACGTTCCAGTGATCTTGCGGGAGGTAAATAAAATGGCAATTTTTGTAGATGAGAAAAACAAGGTACTAGTTCAGGGTGCAACAGGCCATCAGGGTGTATTTCACATTAGTGAAATGCTAGGTTTTGGAACAAAGGTTGTTGCAGGTGTTACACCTGGAAAAGCGGGTCAAGATGTTAAAGGTGTTCCAATTTTTAATACTGTTCATGATGGAGTGGAAGAAACTGGCGCAGATACATCACTGATACTAGTTCCTGCTCGTTTTGCAAAAGATGCTGTGTTCGAAGCACTCGATGCTGGAATAAAAACGGTTGTTACAATTACCGAAAACATTCCGTTCCATGATACAATGGAATTTGTACATTATGCAAAATACAATGATGCTTTACTGATTGGTCCAAACTGTCCAGGTATCGCAAGTCCTGGAAAAACCAAGATTGGAATTCTACCTGGTAGTATTTTCTTAGAAGGAAACGTTGGTGTTGCAAGTCGAAGTGGAACGCTTACTTATGAAATTGTAAACTCTTTGAAGGAAAAAGATATTGGTCAGAGTACTTGTGTAGGTCTTGGGGGAGATCCAATCATTGGAACTACATTTATAGATTCATTGATAGCATTTGAAGAAGATAAAAATACTAGAGCAGTAGTATTGGTTGGTGAAATTGGAGGAACTGCAGAAGAAGATGCAGCTGAATATATTAAAGAAAATATCAGTAAACCTGTTTTTGCATTCATTGCAGGAAGAACTGCACCCCCAGGTAAAAGAATGGGACATGCTGGAGCAATAATTGCACGTGGAAAAGGTACAGCAAAATCCAAAATTGAATCTTTTAAAAAAGCTGATGTTAAATTAGCTAAATTTCCAACGGATATTGCAGATCTTGTTGAAGAATTTGTTTAATATGACTTAATCGTATACTTTATTATTCAAACAATTTTTTTATTCTTTCAATAGCTTCTTCAATATTTTCAACAGTATTAGCATAAGAGAATCTGAGATATCCTTCCCCACCTGGTCCAAATGCAGTTCCTGGTAATACAGCAACTCCTGCTTTATTTAGCAAATAATTCGCACATTTTTCAGATGTCATTTTCGTATTTTTTATATTTGGAAAAACATAAAAAGCGCCTTTGGGGGATAAGCATGAAAATCCTGAAATTGAATTTAAACCTTTAACTATTCTGTCCCTCTTCATTATAAACCTATTCATCATTTTTTTTATAAAAGCTTGATCGCCTATTAAAGCTTCAATTCCAGCCCATTGGGTAAAAGATGCAGTACATGAAATCGCACTTACTAGAAAATTCTGCAATCTCATTGCCATTTTAACGGGAGTAATCATATATCCCAATCTCCATCCCGTCATTGCATAATACTTAGAAAAACCATCTAATAAAACTGTTCTTTCTTTAGCTTCATCTCTTAATGTTGGTGTATAATGAGTAGTTCCATATGTCATTTTTGAATATATCTCATCAGAAATTATAAAAATATTAAATTTTTCAGCTATTTCAGCAATTTCAGAGATTTCATTTTTTGTTATAACTGATCCAGTTGGATTTTGAGGTGAATTAATTACAATTAGCTTTGTTTTATTACTAATTTTTTTTTTAATATCATCAGGATTAATGCGAAAATCATTCTCTTCTAATAATGGAATCAATACACCCTTTGCCCCTAAATAAGCTGTTACTGAACCATATGTTGGATAACTTGGATCTTGATAAATTACTTCATCCCCTGGATTTAATATTGAAAGCATTGAAAAAAATATGCCTGGTTTTAGACCTGGAGTAATAACAATTTGTTCAAGATCAGGCCTATATCCTCTTGTTTTTTCAACTTCATTTTGAACTGCATTTCTAAGTTCAACAATACCTATAGATGGAGCATAATGTGTTTTTTTTTCTTTAATTGCTTTTATTCCTGCTTTAACTATATTAGCAGGAGTATCCATATCTGGCTCCCCTATCTCAAAATGAAGTATTTTTTCACCCTGTTTTTCTAATTCTTGAGCTTTTGCAAGAATTTCGAATGCAGCCTCACCATATATTCTTGAGGATCCATCGCTTAATTGCATCATTTTATCATTACCATTATTTAATCTTCTTTATATCAATTAATTTTAAATATTTGTCCAAATCAAGTTCTTTGATTTTTTCTCTAGTTGGTTTTCCATTTACATCCCATTTACGATATTTATAATATTCATTTAAACTCTTTTTAAATTCATCCTTAGATAAAACTTTTGTTTTTGCAGGTCCTTTAGTAAATGATTTAGTAAAAAATCTTGTAGGTAATTTATCCCCATTTGGTTTTAATCCTTCTCTTAAATTAAATATTCTAATTAAATTCCATATCCTCTCACCTGCTTTCAAATAGCTTTCAACTGTATAATTAGATCCAGTCGCTAAATTTAGTAAATCTACACAATCCTCTTCAGATATTGGGGCAAAATCACATAGTACTAATGAAAAAAATGATGCTCTTTCATCTTGAATTTCTTTGATTATTTTCGCCTTTTTTTCGAAGGAAAAACGATCAAGTTCTGGATCATTTAATTCGGCTTTAACCGTCCATGCTCTTTGATGACATCCACCTCTATCAGAAGTTGCATAAGCTAATCCCATTCCAAAAGCTCCTCTTGGATCATAACCTGGAATTTCAAGTCCTTTAACATGTACAGCATATTTTTCTACTCCCTTTCCAATTTTATTTGAAGCTATTTGCACACCTTCAGCTAAAATATTTCCTAATTTTGTACTACGTTTAGCAATGATATCTATTAGTTTAGCAATTTCTTTGGTTTTACCCCATCCTAATTCAATTTCTTGAAGATCATCTTTTGTTAGTATTTTATTTTCATATGCTTCAATAGCAAATCCAAGAACGCCTCCTAATGATATTGTATCCATTCCAAGTTCATTACATCTTTCATTGAGATAAGCAACTTCTTCAATAGTATTTATTCCTAAATTCGATCCCATTAAAGCAATTGTTTCATACTCAGGTCCAACTAAGGATACGCCTTTGAATATTCCTTTTTTTATAGAGGATTTATTCCAACAAGCAATAACGCAATTATAGCATGCACCGGAGGAATCAACGATATTTCTTTGCATTGTTGCAGCATTTAACTTGTTTCCATTTTCAAAATATCCTTCTTGATAGTTTCTAGTAGGAAGTAAACCTTCATCATTAACAAGTTTTACCCAAAAAGGAGTGCCAAATTTTCTCCTAATTGGTACAAAATCATTTTCTTGTATTTTTTTTAATACTTCTTTTGATTTTTGATTGAATTCTTTGGGGTTATAAATAGATATTTTATTATTTCCAGCTAATGCAATTGCCTTTAAATTTTTTGACCCCATTACAGCTCCAGATCCACCTCTTCCCGCATGTCTATGTCCATCTATTGTTATTGAAGAAAATTTTACTAAATTTTCACCTGCAGGACCTATAACAGCAGTTTTTACTCTTCCATGTTTTTTTTGTAACCAATTATGAACCAATTTACATTCTTTACCCCAAACAGCAGAAGCATCTAAAAATTCGATTTTATCATTATTAATTTTAATATAGATAGGGTTTTTCGATTTCCCTTTTAAAATAATTATATCCCATCCCGCTTTCTTCATTTCTGCTGCGAATATACCTCCAAAATGGGAATCTAAAAATAATCCTGTTTGAGGAGATTTTGTTATAACAGTTCCTCTCCCAGATGTTTGAACAGATGTTCCGGTTAATGGACCTGTTGTAAACATTAATATATTTTCTTCAGATAAAGGATCAGTTTTTATAGGTAGCATATCAAATAATAATTTTGCACCTAAACCTTTGGCACCAATAAATTTTTTCGCAGATTCTATGTCTAATCTAGAATGATAAATATTTTTTGAATTTAAATCAATATTTAATATTTTACCTGTGTATCCACCAATCATTGAAACACATCCCAATTAAAAGTGATTTCAATATCTATTAGGTTAACTGAATTTTTTATTCATTTCTAATAAATCAATTAGAAGAGAATACCCTGTTTCTCTTTTTCCGGCGCCTGGTCCTATTATTGTAACTTCTCCTAATTCATCAGTATTAAATGTTAAAGCGTTTTTAGCTCCTGAAATACCTGCCAAGGGATCATTAATTGGAAGTTTTTCGGGCCATACTTTTGCATTTACCGTACCATCCAATTTAATTTCAGCACTTCCTATAAGTTTCCACCTTTTACCTTCATTCTTTGCTAATTCAATGTCTTCTTTTGTAAATTCAGTTATACCTTTTCTTTTTACATCCTCCCACGAAATTTTTTTACCAAGAATAACATTTGTAAGTATTACCACTTTTCCTAAAGCATCAAACCCTTCTACATCTCCTGTAGGGTCAGCCTCAGCATAACCAAGTTCTTGAGCTTTTTGTAGTGCATCGTTATAGGACATACCCTCCTCCATCTTAGTTAATATATAATTTGTTGTACCATTTAAAATACCTCTAAAATCCTTAATAATCATACCATTAAGTGTATGTCTAAATAAGTTTATTACAGGAGTTCCTGCCATTACAACTCCTTCAAATCCGTAATGCAAATTTTTATTTTTTGCGATTTTTATTAAATTTAATGATTCTTTTATCACAGGACCTTTATTTGTTGAAACAACATTTTTATTACATCCAAATGCTGTTTTTATATGAGTAAGAGCTGGTTCACCAGTTTTTACATCTGTATACGTCACTTCTATAATTGTATCCGCATTTGAGTCTTTAATGGTCGAAATACTATCCATATCCTTTATTCCAAAAGGATATTCATTTAATTTTTTTCCTTGTTTTATTATACTTAATATCTTTTCCATATCAAGACCGTTTTTATCATATACAGAACCTTTGAAAAGATCAGAAATTGCAACTACTGTATAAGTAAAATTATATTTTTTTTCAAGGAGATTTTTTTTTTCAATTAATATCTCTATTAATCCCTGGCCAACAACACCAAATCCGATAAAAGCTAATTTAAAATGCATTATTTATTCCCTCTATGATGTAAGTTTGGTGCAGCAATAAAAGATAAGCCTTTTTCTGTCAAAGCTTTTGCAGTATTATTAATTGCATCATGTTTATCTAAATAATTTTGTGTATGAGCCTCCATTAATCCATCATTTTCAATATCGGATTTTATTAAAAAATAATCTAAGATATCGCTGGGATGTTCTCTATTTTTTTCAACCTCAATCTCGCCCCCTTCATGTTTTGCACTAATATTTTTAACTTTTGATGCAATTTCTAAAAGTTCATTTCTTCGATCATAAGGCTGAATTACAATGCTCTTCCAAGTTTCAAAGATATGATGTTCAAATCTCACAAAATTTTCCAAACCCAAGGATTTTCTAATTTCACTACTAAATTCAATTGTTTGATTATTAACCGAATTTGAAAAGTTAAATCCAATAAGTGATGTGGAACCATCATCCCTAGAAAACATTCTTGCAGCCATTAATGTCCAAAATACCGAAAAAGGGTTATCATTTCCCATAAAAACAGAAATTTTAAATTCAATATCAATACCTAATTTATATAAAAGATAACCTAAAAATATTGTTCCAGGATTAATATTTAAAACTTGTTTAACACCATAATTTGTATAATAATAAAGGAATTCATCAATCCATTTAATTGAATTATCATTAGGTTGACCAACACCTCCAAAATATCCAGTTATTGTATCTGGACCCCCTAAATGAATATTCGAACCATCTGTTCCTTTCGTATCAAGAGTTTCGCACCAGCTTGCCCCAATAATTTGCATAGCTGCAGTCATTGCTAATAAATCGTTATCTTTTTCTTGCTCCTTCATATTTCTAACTCTGATGAATCTTCCAGGCATTAATTCTTTATTTAGTAATGCTTGATGGGCTTGCTTCATAAAAAAAGAAAAATATTGACACGCACTTATTTCTAATGTAACTGAAAAATCTTTACAAAAATTAAAATTATTTATTTTATCTCCTAGAATTTTTCTTCTATACTCATCCACGCTGATAAATGAATTATTATTTTTTTGTTTAATCAACCATTCTAAATCATTAATATATGGTGAATTAATATCACTCAATCTACTCATTAGATTTTCAATTTTCCTTGCGTTCTGAGATTTTTTATTTATTTCAGAGGGAGTTCCATATTTTTCAACAACATTTAAAATATCAGTTATCAATTTATTATTTGGATCTATTAAAAAATTATTAATTTCATCTAATCTTTTTTTTTCAATAGCTAACTTTTTACGGATATCATTATTCATTACTATTCCCCATTAATCAAAAATAATATTGGAAAAAACTAATATATCATCTATATAAGTAATTTTTTCATTTTTTAAAAGGGGATATCAAATTCTAAATACCAAAAATTAATTAGCCAAACATAGTTTAAAAATAAATTGGTAATATCATGATTATATCACAACTTAGTATTGCTCCAGTAGGTAAAGAAATTAGCATAAGTAAATATATCAAAATAGCGGTCAAAATTTTAAGGGAAAATAATATCAAATATAAAACAAACCCTATGTCAACTATTATTGAAACAAATGATTTGATGTCTATTTTTAAGATCGTTGAAAAAATTAATGAAGAATTATTTACACTTGGTATAAAAAGAGTGATAACAGAGTTAAAAATCGATTATAGAACTGATAAAGAAGCAACAATGGAAACTAAATTAAAATCAATTAATTAACCTTTTTTTTTATTATTCAAAACAATTATATGTAACATTTTCATTCCCAAACCGGGAGTAAGAATTATGTCAACAAGACCATTAATTGAAATATGTCTACATGGAAGAGGAGGACAAGGAGCTGTAACAGCTGCAAATCTTCTTGTTGCAGCAGCTCTAAATGATGGTAGCTTAGGCGTTCAAGCTTTTCCTTTTTTTGGAGCTGAAAGAAGAGGAGCACCTGTCCGAGCATTCGCTAGAATATCAGATGAAGAAATTCATTTACGATCAGAAATTTATAATCCAGATATTGTAATAGTTCTTGATGAAAGCATAATGGATGTTGTTGATGTTTTAAAAGGTTTGAAAAAAGGTGGAAAAATTTTAATAAATACTCGAAGAAAACCATGTGATTTTACTTTTTCAAATAAATTTACTGTTGGAACAGTTGATGCAACTGGAATAGCCTTAAAAAATGAGATTCTAGTTGGAGGAATACCAGTTGTAAATACTCCAATACTTGGCGCCATACCAAAAATTCTTGATAGAGTAACTTTAGAATCCATTCAAAAAAATATCAAAATTAAATGGAAAGGAGATCAATCAAATAAAAATGTCAAAGCTACCCAAGAAGCATTTGATCAAATGGAGTTGAATCAGTGAAAAAATATAACGTAAAAACAACGATTTCTTATCCCATGAAAGGAGCTACAGGTAAAACTGGTAATTGGAGAGTTTTTCGACCGATATTAAATAAAGAAAAATGTGTCAAATGTCTAAGATGTTGGATTTTTTGCCCTGAAGCAACTGTTATCAGAAAAGATGATGATTCTATAGACATAGATTATGATTATTGCAAAGGTTGTGGAATTTGTGCAAATGTCTGTAAAATTAAAGCTATTACAATGAAAAGGGAGGGTATTGAAAAATGAATAACGTTATGATTGATACAGGAAATTATATTGCAGCAAAAGCTGCTGTCATGACTCAACCTGATGTAGTTGCTGCATATCCTATAACTCCCCAAACAACACTTGTTGAGGGTATTGCTAAATATCATGAAACTGGAGAATTCAAAGGTGAATATATCTGCGTCGAAAGCGAACATTCTGCTATGGCTGCATGTATTGGAGCAAGTGCAACAGGTGTAAGAACTTTTACAGGCACATCATCCCATGGATTATTACTAATGCATGAGATGTTGCATTGGGCTGCTCTTGCACGCTTACCTGTAATTATGTGTAATATCAATAGAGTTGTTGGTCCTGGTTGGAATATTTGGGCAGATGAAAATGATTCTATTTCTCAACGTGATACTGGTTGGATACAATTCTATTGTAGTAGTAATCAGGAGATTTTTGATACAATTATTCAATCATTTAAATTGGGAGAACATGAAAAAGTATCATTACCCGTTATGATTAATTATAACGCATTTATCTTATCTCATACATCTATGCCAGTTCATATACCTACTCAAAAAGAAATAAATGATTTTCTTCCAAAAAGAAAACCATTATGGAATTTAGATATAAATAATCCAATAACTTTTGGAAATATCATTCTTCCACCAGAATATGAAAAAGTTCGAAAAGAAATGCAAGAATCGCAAGAAAATGCAAAAAAATTGATTAAAGAAATCTCAAAAGAATGGAAAAATAAATTCGGGAGATATCATGGTGATCTTCTTGAATTGTATGAATGTGAAGATGCCGAGTATATACTCCTTTCAATGGGTGCAATTGGTGCTGAAAGTAAAGTTGCAATTAATAATCTTAGAAAAAAAGGTTTAAAAATTGGTCTTGCCCGAGTACGAACATTTAGACCTTTTCCAAAAGAAGAAATATTAAAAATAAGTAAAAATTCTGATCTAATAGTTATCGATAGAAATATTTCGATAGGTATGGAGGGTGCATTATTTAGTGAAATTAAAGCATCATTATATGGTAAATCTGATTCAAAGGTTTATGGTTTTATATCAGGATTGGGAGGAAAAGATGTTACATTTCAAGATATTGAAAAAATGTGTGAAAAAGTTATTAATGGAAAAGCAAATGATTTAGAATGGTATGGTCTTGAGGGGGTATAGATTTGGCAATAAAAGAGATTCCAACGGAAGAATACTATTTACCTGGCAGTGCAGCTTGTCCAGGATGTCCTGCAACTATGGCTTTAAGAATTGTTTTTAAAGCTATAGGAAAAAAGATGATAATGATCGTACCAGCTTGTTGTACTGCAGTTATAGAAAGTTTGCATCCAAATACCTCTTTTAATATTCCAACGATGAATATCGCATTTGAAGCCGCTGCGGCTGGAGCAAGTGGTGTAGAGGCAGCTTTGAGAAAACAAGGGAAAGATGATATTACTGTTGTTGCATGGGCGGGTGATGGTGGAACTTATGATATTGGTATTCAAGCACTTTCAGGAGCATTAGAAAGAAATACTAATTTTATTTATATTTGCTATAATAATCAAATATATTCAAATACTGGAATTCAAAGAAGTGGTGCAACACCAAAATATGCAGCTTGGACAACGACAACAGTAGGTGGTAAAACAGAATATCGAAAGGAGATGGGAGAAATTATACAAGCTCATCATATTCCATATGCTGCTCAGGCCTGTATATCATATCCTGAGGATCTTTATAAAAAAATAAAAAAAGCTAAAGAAATCAAAGGCCCAAAATATATTGAAATCATGGCACCTTGTCCTCCTGGTTGGAGATTTGGAATGGAAAAAACAGTTGAAATGGGAACGTTATCCGTTGAAACTGGTGCTTGGGCACTTTATGAATATGAAAATGATGAAATTAAATTTAATGGTATAAGTAAGTTATTACTTGAAGAAAAAATTAATCCTAAACCAATTGAAGATTGGATAAAATTTCAAGGTCGTTTTAGACATCTTTTTATACCAAAAAAGGATGTTAAAAAATTAAAAGAAATACAAGATCACACAAATCTTATTTGGAAAAGATATAGAAAATGTTATTTATAAAGAGGGGACTGAATAAAATGGAGGCAATGATAAATGTTTGCAAAGGAAATGTTGAAACAGAGCCTCCCCCTTCTCATATTTTGTGGTCTTGGTGGGATTGTCGCAGGTAGAACTCTTGGAGAAATGACTGATTTATTAAAAAACATTCCAGGTTTAATTGTAATAATACCCGCAATTATTGCATTAAGAGGAAATATTAGTACTACTTTTGGTTCAAGGTTAGGTTCTGCATATCATCTTGGCGTTATAGATGCTGAAAATATGTGGAATGTGGAATTGAAGCAAAATATTATTGGTTCTTTGATATTAAGTTTTTTAGTTTCTATTACTATTGGAATTCTGGCATATTCAATAACAATAATCTTTTTTGATTTAAATCCAAATCCCATTAAAATTATATTAATAGTTATTTTAGCTGGCATGTTATCTGGATTAATTTTAACTTTACTAACTATAATTATTATATTCGCTGTTTTCAAACGAGGATATGATCCTGATAATATCACTGGCCCTGCATTGGCAACCTTTGGTGATATTATAACTATGTTCTGTATTTTTGGAAGTGCAATATTTATTGAGGCATTATTATGATATATAGTTGGAAAAAAATTGTTAGATATGGATTACCATTGCTCACCTTATGCGTTTTAATTGAGATATTTGCTGGAACAATTCTTCAAGGAGGACAAAATATTTTACTAAAAATTCCAATTTTTCTTATTTCAATTCCTGTAATTAACAGTGTTGGAGGGAATATTGGGAGTATATTAGGTGCTCGATTAGCTTCGGGTTTACATGTAGGATATATTACTTTAGATATTAAAGATAAAAAGATGCATGAAAACTTTATTACTTCAATTTTTTTGGGTTTAATCACTTATGGGATTCTAGCGATAATTATTTATTATGTAGCATTATTTAGTGATATATCAATGGATATTGGTTTGATAGAATTTATATTAATTATATTATCAGTTGGGATATTACTTATTTTTATTGTTTCATTTGCAAGTATTTTAACAGCTTTTTTATCATTTAAGAGAGGATTAGATCCAGATGATTTTGTCGCACCTGTAGTAACAACCGTTGGAGATACAATGGGCATTATTTTGTTATTTTTTATTATTGGAGTAGTAATAGTATGAAGAGAAAAAAGGAAAAAAAGAACATTCTTGGAAGATTGCAAAGAACTCCTTTATGGAAAAAAGAAGAATTTAGTGAAATTGAATATGAACCTACAACAGTAAAAGATCTTATGACAGAAATGAAAAATATTTCAGAATTAATAATAGATTTAGCTTATTGTGCAGTTCTTTTTGATAATAATGAAATTGCAGAAGAAGTGAAATATCTAGAAGTTCGTATGGATAAACTAAATTATGATATTAGAATAATGGCAATGATGGCTGCAAGAACTAAAGAAGATGCTGAGCAATTAGCAGGTATTCTACAGGTTGCTCAGGCAGCTGAAAAAATTTCAAACACTGCCGGGGATATAGTATTATTATTAAAAGATAAAAATCGACCTATTTTATCAAGAATTTTGAATAAAGCTGATGAAAAAATTTTCCGTATTAAGATTTCTTCAAATTCTGAAGCATGTAAGAGAAAAATCGGTGAATTAAAAATTGAATCTGAAACAGGCATGAGGATTATTGCAATTAGAAGAAATGATTTTTGGATATATAACCCGCAGTCTAATGCGATTTTAAAGGCTAATGACTGGCTTATAGCAAGAGGTTCGGATGAGGGCTATACTGATCTTGATAAATTTCTTAAAGGAAAATTAAAGGTGTTAGAATGAAAAAGAAATCATCTGAAGATATAGTGTTAGAAATAAAAGATAAATCAGAACTTATGGTTGATCTAGCATATTCTTCTTTACTATATGATAACAAAATAATTGCACAAGAGGTTTATGATCTCGAAAATCTAATTGATAACTTATTTCAAAAGATTCAAAAAGATTCATTGGAAGGGGTGAAAACCGGAAAACTTTCCGTTAATTCTGCTCTGACTTTAATGAGACTAGCTCAAGCCGGAGAGGAAATTGCTGATGCTGCACAAGAAATCGCAGATGTAGAATTACGTGATGTTGAATTACACCCAATATTAAAAGTAAGTGTAAGAGAATCAGATGAAATATTAACTAAAATCCAAGTTAACTCAAAATCGATTTTATGCGGAAAAACTCTAGGTAAACTGAAATTAGGGAGTGAAACAGGTATGATGATAATCGCAATGAAACATAAAAATAGATGG
Organism: Thermoplasmatota archaeon; assembly: GCA_022848765.1. Taxonomy (GTDB): domain Archaea; phylum Thermoplasmatota; class E2; order DHVEG-1; family DHVEG-1; genus JAJISJ01. Next base: position 9,255 of record JAJISJ010000011.1, on the reverse strand, counting down.
CTTTATGGACCAAATAAGAACACTCGTATTGATCAAGATGATATCTTATTCGCTAAGGGTCCTGAAGATGGAGAAAAACACCTAAAAGAACTATCAAAAGGAATAACAAATAAAATTTAAAAATTTAAATAAAACTTACTAATATGATATAATCCTTGCACCATACTCATCTACAGAACATACAAAAATATTTCCAAAAGATTTCAGTTTATCACATATTTTATATGTTTCACCCATTGCAAAAACAGAGTTTCCTAACATACACATACTAGCTTTTCCAAATTTATTGGCTATTTGAATTGCATCTAATACGTTTTTAGACGCTAACATAGTCTTTTCGGTAAATAATTTTGATAATAAAAATAAATTTTCAATTGTAGGAGATTCTTTAAGTTTGTTAGTACAGTAATTTCCGTATTTAGTAATTATTTTTATCCTATCAAAATCATTAAGAATTTTTTCCGTATCAATAATTTCATCAATAACGCATAATACTAATTCATAGTTACCTATTATATGCTCAATATTGCCCCAGGGTGGCAAACCTGGTTTTGTCCTAATTTCAATTCCCCCAAAAGAACATGATAGTACATCTCCTAAACCAGTCTTATGATATACTTCTGCATAATGAGATGCTTTTAATGCTTCAAAAAACGATTTATTAATTATTTTTGAAAATGCATAGGAAGCACTGACCACACTAGCTGCACTCATTCCAAAACCTTGACTTAAAGGCAGATTTAACGTCGTTTTAACAGTAATTTCCATTTTATTATCTCCAACTAAATATTTAAGAGCCGTTGGAATAATTGGAAAAATTGATTTCTTACCATTTAAAAATATTTTAAAATCCGTTTTATTTGAATTTTGTACAAGTACCTCTGATTTTGCACCTAAAGAAATATTAATTCCTGCTCCACGAGATCCTGTTTTTAACATATCTTTATTAAATATTGGTTCAAAAAATCCTGATATATGACCCGGGGCAAATGCAACTGCCTTTATAGATTTCATTTATTATTTTACTAAATCTAAAATATTATCAGTAATATTCAACTTGCATCCTTTTATAATCGAATTTTTTCCCCTTTCATCTATCAACCAAGCTTTGGTTTTTACTGAATCAATTGCAGAAATAACATTTGCAACTACAAAATTTAAATTATGTTTTGTAAGTAAATTTTTTGCCTCATTTATTATATTATCCTCATTTTCACAAAGTTTAAAACCTACAATAATTGAATTTGGTGCTTGTTCTCTTAAAAACGATATTACTTTAGGACTTTGTTTCATTTCTAGTATTAATTTTTCTTCATTTGATTTTATCTTACCTTTGACTTTTTCAATTGTATAATCAGATATCGCAGCGCATAAAATTATAATATCAAATTTGCTGATATCATTTGTTTTTAATAAAGTTATTAAATCTTCTATTGATTTAAAATTCAATGTTTTGATATATTTAGGTATTTTTTCTCTACTATATCCATACCATAATTCAATATCTCCTCCTCTGTAAAATGCATTTTTTACAAAACCAATCGCAGTTTTACCTGAACTACGATTTGATAGAAATCTAACATCATCAATTGATTCAGCCGTTGACCCCCCAATAATTAGGATTTTTTTATTAATTAAATCCTTTTTTCCAGTAATTCTTATAACCATTGATACAATTTCTTCGATGTCTGCAATTTTTGCCTTATTCCCTATTATATTTGGATCAATTATTTTAATTCCAATTTTTTTTAATTTTTTTATATTATTTTGAATGATATTATGATCATACATGGAAATATGCATTGCCGGAATAATTAAAATTGGAATACCAGATCCAATTGCCGTTGATGCAAATGTAGTAACTGCATTATCGTCGATGCCATGAGCGATTTTTGATATTGTATTTGCAGTACATGGTGATATTAATAACATATTAGCTTTTTCTTTAACTCTACCACAGTATGAAACATGTTCAGCTTTACCTGTTAATTCTAATATAGGTTTTTTACCTGTCGCAAATTCAAGTGAATCAGGGTGTATGATTTTTGTAGATGCTTTACTCATAACAGGAATTACTTCAGCACCATGTCTGATTAGTTCCCTTGATAATTTTATATTTTCAACTGATGCTATACTTCCAGTTATTCCTAAAATTATTTTTTTATTTAAAAGTATTTTACTTTTAATTCCTTTAATTTCATCCGATGGATGCATTAATATCACAAAATAATTTATCTTGCTACCAAAACAGAAACTCCAGCATATCTTACAACCTTATCAGTTACACTTCCTAATAAAAATCTTCCTTCTTTGCCATATCCCTTATATCCTAATACAATTATGTCAACTATATGTTTTTTTGCTGAAAGAAGAATTTCATCTGCCGGATCTCCTGATTCAACTGATACTTCGATATTTGTTACTTTGGGTTTAATTTCTTCCGAAATTTTCGACAAAGAATCCATTGCTCTCTCTTTAAAACTACCTGATTTGATAATAGAGCTTAGATCAATCGTAGGTAATAACATTTTTGTAAAAGAAGATTCAGATAACTCTGCTGGAATAACAGTAAGAAGAAGAATTTCATCTTCTTTATTTGAACATTTCAAACCTACTTCAATAGCTTTTTTTGATGCGTCGGAACCATCATAGGCAATAAGTAATCTTTTCATGTGTATCTAAATGCTGATATTACAATAAAGTTCTAAAAGATTTCGTAATAGTTCATCTACATAAATAGAATATGAAATCTGATAATGATAACCCCCTATTCCACCTCATTATATAATTACCTTTTTTACTACTCTCTATTTTGGGGAGTCTATTATGTAATACTTTTAATCTACCTTCAATATTTTTGATATTAATTGTAAATAATCTCCAAGAATCTCCTCGATAATTTTTTATTCTATATGCATAAATTGGTAAAGTTTTTGTTTTCTCACATGTCTTTTGCATATCTATAGCTTGTTTCTGTAATTTTCCATTAACACTACTAAAATGTATTGTATCTTCAATAGAAGTTTTTACTTCTATTAAAAATGAAATATCTCCTCTTACTGCAACTAGATCTATACCAAAAGAACCAGCAGCACGAATAACAACAAATGGTTTATCATAAACTTTAAAATAATTATTTTTTTCAATTGTTGAACATGATTTTGTGATTTTTGAAATTATATTCTTTTCACCTTCCAATATTCCTTTAATTTCACGTTCATATTGACTTGCAGTCATATGAAAAAAATAAAATACGATGAAAGGTTTAAATGTTTGTTACAAATGATATTATAATATTAAATCAGATATAACGAGGTTTATTGAATGAGTAAAGGTAACATTCTAGTTAGGGAAGCAATGAAGTTCAATCCATTAACAGTAAAACCTGATACATCTGTAGAAGAAGTCGCAATAATAATGAGAGATGCTGGAATTGGGAACTGTATTGTTGTAAGTAAAAAACCTATTGGCATTATAACCGAAAGTGATATTATTAAAAAAGTGGTTGCAGAAAATCTTTGCGCAAATGAAATTAAAGTTGAAGAAATAATGAGTTCACCGATAATTGTTATTGATCCTTATTCGCCTCTTGAGGAAGCTATGAACACAATGGGTAAATGTAATATTAGAAGATTACCTGTTGTTGAGAATGGTAAACTAATTGGAATTGTTACACATAAAGATGTTTCAAGAATATCTCCAATTTTACATGAAATATCTAGAGAGTGGTATGATATAAGTAAAGTTGATAAAGTATATATGGAAGGCAGAGTTTTTTCAGGAAAATGTGAAGATTGTGGAACTCTTTCAACAAATTTGAAAAATATTGAAGGTCGTTTACTTTGTGAGGATTGTAAAGACGCTTTGGAATACGAATAAATGAATTTTAATGAAATATATGAGGAGATTTAACATGAAAATTAAAGAGATAATGACAAAAGGTGTTATTTTTGTTGATAAAGATGTGGATTTAAAATATGTTTTAAAATTAATGAAGAAACATAGTATTACAAAAATACCAGTTGTTGAAGATAAGAAATTAATAGGTGTTATAACTGATAATATTATTGCAGTAAAATTAGGATCTATTAGAAGTAAAGGCGTTTCTACTTCAAGATTCCATGCATCATCTGTAATTGATAAAAATGTTGAAATATTATCTCCTGAAACTGATATTAAAAATATTTTAAAAACTGTTGGCGAGCCTGGACCCACTATGTTAAATGTTGTGGAAGGTGAAAGAATTATTGGCGTTATTACAAAAGCAGATTTATTACCATTGGTTTCAAGTGAAAAGAAAATTAAAGAGATAATGAATAAAAATATTCATTCAGTTTCTCCAGATGATAGAGTTATCCATGCAAGGAGAAGAATGATAGATGAAAATATTGCCAGATTACCTGTTATGAATAATGGCATATTATTAGGTGTGATCTCTGATAATGAGATAGCGTTTGCATTTGCTGAATTGAAAAAATCTATTTCTATTGGAAAACAAAAACATAAGCTAGATGAATTATTAGTAAATGATACTATGAAAACACCTGCTATTTGGACTGAAGCGGATGTTACAATTAAAGAAGCAGCCTCTATTATGATGGAAAATAATGTTGGATCTTTAATAATCAAAGAAAATAATAAGGTTATAGGCATAGTAACTAGGACAGATCTGATAAAAACGATACAAATTTAAGAGATTTTAAGTAATTTAAATAATATTATGTTTTGATATGACATATCATATCCCATCTGAAGAAAATATCCAAAATGCTTTGGTAAATATTTTTAAAAAGATTCATATAGTTAATTCTCAAAAAGAATTGAAAAAACTTGTTACAAATGAATTAAAAACTAAGAATAAGAATTATGGTGTTAGTGGAAAAAGACTTAGAAATATTGCAATTCAAACTGATTTTATTAAGCTTGATATTCACTCTAGAGAAGGTGACCCGAAAAAAATTTTATCAAAGTGTCCTGTTTGTGATAGTTCTTTAAATCGAGTTAAGAATTTAACAATTTGGGGGGGTGAAGTGACTATTGAATTTCGATGTTTGAAATGTGGTTATTGGACTGGGAAGAAAAAAAGAATACCATCCCGATATATTTTTCATTTTATTAAGAAATAAAATTATTTGTATTATTTTTCTCATTTTTTATTATAGTACAAAATTTATATATTTATATAAGCATATTATATAAGATATTGTATGAAAAGATTGTTGTGTTTAGTAACTGTAACTTTACTTTCATGTTTTTTATTTAGTAATATCATATTTGCTCATGAAGTTAACTCCTCATCCCCCAATGATAAAAATGTAGCATCTATTAATGAAAATCAAATTGAAGATAGTTATAGATATAATATAAAAGGTTGGATTTACGTACATATTGAGGGAGATCCATACAATAGAGGCTATCAATATGGATTTTTACTATCAGAAGAAATAACGGATTTAATGACACGGTGGAGTAATACAATTCATAATCATCCTAAAATTAAACCATATAATGGTCTTTATTCTCAAGATAAATATGATAAGATATCTAAAATTTGGTGGGATTTTTGTAAATCTCAAGCAATTAGAATGTATTGGGATGAATATCCAACTGAATATAAAGAAGAAATTAAAGGCATCGCAGCTGGTGTAAGTAGTAATGGTGGTACAATTCATGGTGAACCTGTAAGTTATGAGGATGTTCTTACATCCAATCAAATGTATGAAATAATGTCAAAACTTACAGATAATAACATAAGAAAAGGTTTTCACCCATTAATAAATTTATTTGGTAATATAAAATCTGAATTATCAGAACTAGAAAAAATTTCAATTAATCAATTTATGGATGACTTTTCTGTTAAACCTGAGCATCATCATTGTAGTTCATTCATTGCAACTGGTGATGCAACATCTGATGGTCAATTAATTATATCTAATTCAATGTGGAGTAGTAGTGATGGTTCTGGTGCTTTTTGGTGGTCTAATTATATAGCTATAAGATGGAATGTAGTCCTTGATGTAACCCCTACACAAGGAAATAGATTTATGATGGCTTGTGCACCAGGTTATATTTGGAGTGATCATGATTTTTATCAAAATGAGGCTGGAATTGTATTTATTGAAACAACTCTACCTCAAGGACTCTGGAAGGAACGTGGTCTTCCATTGGCAGTTAGAGCAAGAACAGCCATTCAATATTCTAATAATATAGATGATGTAATTTATTATTTGAAGCATCAAAACGATGGGGTTATGAATGCAGTTTGGTTAATTGGGGATACAAAAACTGGGGAAATTGCTAGATTTGAGCTAGGTTTGTATAATGATGCAGTGATTGAAAGAACCTTTAATGGTTTTCAATGGTCTGCAAATAATCCTATCGATCTTGGTGTAAGATTGGAAAAATTAGATTATAAGCTCCTTTTTAAATTATTATTGTATAAAATAGTAATCAATTATGATGGATATAAATATCATACACCTAGATATTATCCTGCAGACAGAGATATTAAATTTGAGGAACTTGGCGAATTATATTATGGAGAAATTGATATTGAAATTGTTAAAAAAATAATGTCTACTGAACCTATTGTTAGATTTTCTCCAGATTGTAAAATTACAAGTTCTGAATTAGTTAGTAGAAATGGAATATGGGTTTTTACTGGAAATCCTATGGGTAAAATTTTAAATATGGAAAATCTTGATAAAAATAGCCTGGTTAAAGAAGAAATTAAACCAGTAGGATGGGTTCGTTTTTATGGTTTAGATAATAAAGAAGATTTCCAGTTAATAAACCAATATCAGGAGATGTATGATCAACCAGAGGTAAAATGGAAATACAAATCTGTTGAGGAAACGAATGATTTCTTTTCCAATAGTGCTATTCTAAATAATATCCTTTATTCTACAACTTCCTCTGGAGAAATATTAGCTAATGATGTTAATAATGGAAATTTAATTTGGAATGAATATATTGGAGATAATCCTACTACCCCTACAATTTATGATAATAAGATATTTATTGGAACATCTAATGGATTAAAGATGTTAGATTTAGGTTGGATGTTAATTGGAGAAAAACATATTGGTAAAATTATTTCTCAACCTGTCGCATATAATGGGACCTTATTCGTTGGAAATGATAATGGAAATCTTTATGCTTTTAATATTTCATCTGGAAATGAGCTTTGGAATATTAAATTACCAGATGAGATTTATATCTCAGAAGTTTGGAATAATACTATATATGTTGGATCTGGAAATAGTTGCCATGCTATCGATATTGTAAATGGTTTAATTAAATGGTTTTATGAGACAAATGGTATGATTACTTCTAGACCATATGTAAAAAATAGTAATATTTTCGTTGGATCATGGGATACATATCTCTATTCAATAAAAGGAAATACTGGTGAAATTAACTGGTTATACGAAACAGGCTGGGGTTTTGATACTAATGCAATTTCATCAGATGGTATTATTTATGTTGGATCAAATGATAATAATTTTTATGCAATTGATGAGAATAATGGTAATTTAATTTGGATTTTATCATGTTATTCTGGTATTCATGCTTCACCCATAGTATATAATAATAACATTATTTTTGGATCGGATGATGGTAGAATTTATAATATCGAGAAAAATACTGGAGAAATAAAATGGTTTTTTGCTCCTGGTGATACTATTGATGATAGAGTAAATTATCGAACAACCCCTATTATTTCAAATTTTGTTGTTAAATCAGGTAATTTATTTTTTGGAGCAAATGGTTATATATATGCAATTTTAATCTAAATTTTTTTTATTTAATTTTATATTAAAATTTATTTTAATTTATTAAAACTTTTTCGACAAAAAGTTATTTTTTTAGTAACATTTATATCTTAAAACAATATGTATTTTCTGTAGATAAGTGGAGTGAGGGAAATCAATTAGCAGTAACTTATATTTAAATCGAATAGGATTATTATTGTTTTCATAAAAATTCCTCCGTTTATTCCTCATTTCACTAATATTTTTAAAAAAATTTTTAATGCAGGGGACGAGATTTGAATACTAGTTTACCGGTAAAAAATACAGGTTTTCTCCTGTTAGCAACTTTTTTCAAAATTATACTAAAGATATTTTGAGGTTTGAAAAATAGGATTATTTTATCTACGAATCATCCTCAACTCTCCTTGGAGATATGATAAAACCTTTCCTTTTTTTCCTCCATATACCCCAGATCATTAAGATCGGAGGTAACACAAAAATTGAAGTAATATATGAATAAATTATCGTCAATGCAGTAATTATTCCAAACTGTTGTTCAGGCGGTAAAGGAGCAAGAATAAGCATCCCAAATCCAGCAGCAGTTGTAAGAGCTGCAATAAATAATGCACCACCCGTATGTGTCACAGTTTTTGAAACAGCCTTTCTTACATCACCGGTTCTATCCGCAGTAAGTCGAAACCGCTGTATTACATGAATACCGAAAGCAATACCAATACCGATGTTAAGACTTGTCACCATAACGGTCATAATATTAAATGAATACCCAATGAAATAAATCGATCCGACAATCCAAATAATAGATACTCCCACCGGTATAATTGAAATTAATCCAAGTATTGGATTTCGAAAAACAATCATAAGGATCAATGTTGCTAGGAGAACTGAAATAAAAGTTGACAATAACTGACTTTCAGTCATTGAACCCATAATGGTATACATTGAAGAAGAACTGCCTGTGACAATTGCATCAGCACCCCCATAACTTGCCATGTCATCATTGAGGTTTTTATATAATATCTCGGATTGTTTATTTGAATTATTACTGTTTTCATCTGAATATGAGCCACTCGTATAGATTCTCATAACTGTAGCATCATAGGTATTTCCCTCCAGATGAAGAACGCTCCTAACATCCATCATATACTCATCATGATCAAATAAATAATCATAGATTCCAACAACGTCAATATCCTCTCCAGGAATCCCATATGAATCAATATTATACGAAGCTGATAACGAGGAATTATCTCTAATAGCATTTCGGATAATTGAAAGAATTGATTTTTCCTTCGGATCTCCACTTGTCGTCATTGTTACAAATTCATCATCTTTTAAATTTTCATAAGTTGTAGATATACCTTTTAAAGCCTCTACCGATGCGACATTACCTTCAATAAGAATATATTCCTGAGATTCACTTGCAGACGGGAAAAACTCCCCAATATCGACCATTAATTTCATTGCCTCATTACCCTCAGGC
>JAJISJ010000109.1 GCA_022848765.1 Thermoplasmatota archaeon | reverse complement strand
CCCATTCTACTGACCTTAACTTCAATGTCGAAATATTAACATTAATAATAACATCAAATTGACAAGTACTTTTTTTATTAATTATAAAAAAATAACTTTGTTTTAATATTATTAAAATATCATTAACGTAACTTAACTGATTCTGTCGAATGGTCTGCCATCTGATAAATGCTCTTTCATCCACCATATGTTTCACTATGTTAAAATTGAATTAATTATTAAATTTTTGTGCAATTTATTCATTTGCACAAAAAATAGCTATTAAATGTGCAAAGCCTATTTTCCCTAAACTCTTAAATATACCTTCCTTTATTTATGGCAATACTTTCCCATATTATATAAGGAGTGATATTACCTATTCAATTTCGTTGAGGGTAATCTATAATAAAAAAGTAATTGAGGTATGAAACTTGGAGAATATGTCTAAGCCAGATGAAAATAATCCGGAAGAATCTAATAAAAAAAATATCGAAGAGGTTAACTTAAAATCAACAAATGAGCAAAAAAAAGAAGATATAAAATTAGAAAAAAAGGAATTAGAACCAAAATTAATCAAAAATGATGAAAAAATTAAATCTATCGAAAAAAATATTAAACCCAAATCTTCAGAATCAAAAAAAGAGGAAAATAAAGATGCAAGTGTTAAGGATGATTTCAGATATATAGTTAGAATTTCAAATACTGATATAGGTGGTGAGAAAACACTTGTTCGCGGATTAACAAGTATTAAAGGAATTGGAATGCATATGAGTTCATTAGTTATTGATTCATCAGGTTTAGATAGAAAATTAAAGATGGGAAATTTAACAGATAAACAAATAGAAAAAATTCAGGCTTCATTAGAAATAATAACAAAAACAGCGCCTAAATGGATGCTTAATCATCAAAAAGATTCTGAAATTGGAAAGGATATTCATTTTATTGGTTCAGACATTGAAATGAGATTAAGAGATGAGATTAATATAATGAAAAAAATCAGAAGCTACAAAGGAATTCGTCATGAACGAGGATTAACTGTAAGAGGTCAACGTACTCGTGCAAATAATAGAAAAGGATTAACCCTTGGTGTTTCTAAAAAGTCAATTCTATCTAAAAAGGGAGATCAGAAGAAGTAGGGATTATTATGGGCAAACCAAAGTTTTCTAGGAAAAAATATGAAACTCCAAGTCATCCGTGGCAAGCAGACCGTATTAAAGCAGAGAATGAATTATCAAGAAAATATGGCCTCAAGAACAAAAGAGAGATCTGGAAAGCTCAGACTGCTTTGAGGAGATATCGTGGACAGGCTAGAGGATTATTAGCAAAGATAGATAGAGGTAATCCCCAGATAAAAAAAGAGAGTGAACAACTATT
>JAJISJ010000108.1 GCA_022848765.1 Thermoplasmatota archaeon | reverse complement strand
ATCCTCAAATAATTATTTCAAATTTATTATAGATATTGACACATTTATATATCCAAATCATATATTATTGTATTACAGGTATTAAAAAATTATAGAGGGAAATATTTGAAAAATCGTGAAAATTGGGATTCTCGATATATATTTGTAATGGCAGCAATAGGCTCAGCAGTAGGTTTAGGGAATGTATGGAGATTCCCATATGTTTGTTATGAAAATGGTGGTGGAGCTTTTTTAATACCATACTTTATTGCAATATTTACTGCAGGAATCCCTCTAATGATACTGGAATTTTCTATTGGTCATTGGGCAAGAGGAGCACCACCAAAAGCTTTTGCAAAAATTGGCAAAAAATGGGAATGGGCGGGCTGGTTATCTGTATTATTACCATTTGCTGTCGCAACATATTACGTAGTTGTAATGGCATGGTGTTTTAGTTACATGATATATTCAATTGATTTACGATGGGGTCTGGATTCAGAATCTTTCTTCTTAGTCAAATATTTAGGTATTTCAAATAATCCTATTGAAATAATTGGAATAAGTATCCCCGTATTACTAGGATTAATTGCGATATGGTTTTTTATTTTTATAATCTTATATAAAGGTGTTAAAAGAATTGGAAAAGTAGTTGCATGGACCGTTCCAATACCAACAATTTTAATAATTATATTGACTATCCGGGGTTTAACTCTTCCAGGAGCAATTGATGGGGTAGCTTATTATTTAACACCCGATTTTTCAAAATTATTAGACGGAAATGTTTGGATAGCTGCATATGCTCAAGTATTTTTTTCTCTAGGAGTCGCTCAAGGAATAATGATTACATATTCAAGTTTCCTCAAGAAAAAATCAGACTTAACAAATAATGCTTTTATTATTTCACTAGCTGATGCTGGAACATCTTTTCTTACAGGTTTTACTGTTTTTAGCATAGTCGGATATCTAGCAATGTCTCAAGGGATAGGAGTAAATGCACTTGGCGATAAAATCGCTGGCCCATATCTCACTTTTATTACATACCCAACAGCAATATCTTTACTGCCTTTCGCTGCCAGTTTTTTTGGAATGATTTTTTTTATTGCATTACTTACATTCGGAATTGATTCAGCATTTTCTATGATAGAACCAATATCTGATGGCGTACAAGATAAATGGAAAATTTCAAAAACTAAAACAACAGGTATATTATGTTTAATTGGATTTTTAATTAGTTTGATATTTGCAACAAGTAGTGGTTTATATCTTTTAGATATTGTTGATCATTTTATTGCAAACTATGGCTTAGTAATAATTGGTTTAATTGAGTGTTTAATTTTAGGATGGATGTATAAATTATATAAATTACGAGATCATGCAAATGATGTTTCAGAAATTAAAATTGGAAGATGGTGGGATTTCCTAAT
>JAJISJ010000107.1 GCA_022848765.1 Thermoplasmatota archaeon | reverse complement strand
TTTTTCTTATATTGGTTATTTGTAGAAGGTTTTCTAGAATATTGACTTTTTTTCTTATATTGGTTATTTGTAGAAGGTTTTCTAGAATATTGACTTTTTTTCTCATTTTGTTCAATACTTCGTTTTAAAGAAAATAATTTAAAATCAGGTATTTCCTTTTCTTCAATTAGATGTTCATTATATTTTTGTACTTTTCTAAAATTAACGTAATCTCTTCTTGTCAGAAGTGTAATTGCAATACCCTCTTCTCCAGCTCGAGCAGTTCTACCAATTCGATGAGTATAATCTTTTGGAATTATTGGTACATCATAATTGTATATGCTCTTGACATTTTTAATATCAAGACCCCGTGCAGCTACATCAGTTGCAACCAGCACTTTAGATCTCTTGTTTTTCAATGCATTAAGAGAATCTGATCGTTTATTTTGGTTCATTCCTCCATGAATTACAGTTGCAGGAATACTATGATATTTTAGATTTTTTTCAAGAACATCTGCTTCTTTTCTTGTTCCACAAAAAACAATTGATAGTTCTTCTCTATTCTTTTTCAATAGATGTACTAGAAGAGAGAATTTATGATTCTTCTCATTCATATTATAATAAAACTGTTTTAATTTATTTGAGTCGACATTTGATTTTGTTCTAACAATTTTTGGATTGTTCGAATGTTTTGTAATGAGATCATTAGTTTCATTTGATATTGTTGCACTAAACATAAGTGTTTGCCGTTTTCTTGGAATATTTTTAATTATTTTTTCTACATCATCAATGAATCCCATTTCAAACATTTTATCAATTTCATCCAAAACAAAGAAACAAACATTATTCAGATCCATTGTATTTCTACGGATATGGTCTAGCATCCTACCGGGAGTTCCTATGACAACTTGAGAAGATTGTAAATTCTTTATTTGCGGTTTAATATTGACTCCACCATATATGCTTGTTGTTCTGATTCCTAATTCTTTTCCAAACTTCTTAAATTCATCAGCCACTTGAACACAAAGTTCTCTTGTTGGAGTAATAACAACTGTTTGAACTCCCTGTTTAGGCACGATCTTTTCAAGTAATGGAATGCAAAAAGCAAGTGTTTTCCCTGAGCCTGTTTCTGCTTGTCCTACGATATCTCTTCCTTTAATAATCTCAGGTATACATTTTTCTTGGATGGGTGTGAGTTCTTCGAATCCTTGTTCAATTGTTTTTTCTATTATTTGTTTGTTGATTTCTAGTTCTTCAAATTTCATATTTTAGTTTCACTCTCCTTAAAAATTCATATTGTATTTAGTATAAAATCAAAACGAGTATTTGCAAATCCTACAATTATTATTTATATTCTTGTTTATATATTCAATAAATTTATGACAAGCTTCAATCTCAAAAACAGGTCGTGCAAGAAAACTACACCGTATTATTTTGCCATTCTTTTTTGATTTATTTCTTCCTTGATTCATAATTTTAAACTCTATATTATATTGTTAATAAT
>JAJISJ010000106.1 GCA_022848765.1 Thermoplasmatota archaeon | reverse complement strand
CTAAATACTATTTCCATACATCCTCACGATAATTTTGAATATATTGTTTTAGTGTTAATCTCACATTTGTTGAGATACAACCATCAAGTTTTGAAGGTAAATTAAAAAAAAAAATCTGAAAAAGACATTACTGAAATTAAGGATCTATTAATAAAATAACTCAAATGGTTTTAGGATTTAGATTTTTTTTCTATTTCTGTTCTTATTACGCCCTTTTTTATTATCTTCCCATCTTTATGCATTTCAAAAGGTGATCCATCAAAGAATTTTCTAACTGATTCCATACCTTCATTTAATCTAACAATTTGGGCCTGCATATCATCTATCTGTCTTTCTTTTTGTTTTAACCTATCTATTTCCTCAATATTTGCTGGTTTCCTATACACCAAAAGTTCTTCCATGCCTTTCAAATATTCTTGTTTATGTTCCTCTAAAGTCCATTTTTCATAGTCATACGGAATCTTATGCCCCATCCACATCTCCACCATGAGATTATTACAATTGTTTTTCATGTGAGTATTAAAGAATTTTCGCAATGTATATAGGTGCAAAACATGAAAGTCCGTATCACTATCTATAATATTATAACCTGATTTGTTCAATAACCTATTCCACCAAATCCCACATGTAGTCGGTGTATATGGAAACATTCTGTTATCATCATTTACTTCTACATGCTTCCCATATTCTTTTTCAAGATAATTGAATAAACCTTCTCCTTTGAATTTTTTTTGATTGATATAATTATCTCGGATTTTTTTCCATTCCAATAAAGCGTCTCTTTCCTCAACGCTACAAAAAGTGTATCTTTTCTTTTTGGTCTTTGAGATTTTAGCAGGTATATCAATCTTAACAGGATTTGAATTTAAGTTAAATCTTTCTATATCCAAAAGACATAGTTCTTTTGCTCGCAATCCTGTGCTTAACATAGTAAGAAAAAAGGCTCTTTCCCTTGCAGTTGCATGCGTTAATATTTTATCTAATTCTTTTCTTGTTGGTATCCTATCCTCAAGTACTGTTTGGTTTCCTTTACCGGTTGTATTTAATGACTTCCAAAATCTTGGACTAAAAATTATTTCGTGTTCTTCAAGATATCCTTTGATTGTTGATATGTGTTGTTTAATTGATAATGGTGCATATTCTTTTGCTTTACGATGATTACTAATCCTTGAACCATTAATTAATTTTTTATTATATTCCAAGATATCTTTCTTAAAATCTCTTTTAGAATTTACATATTTCTCTGAATCTGTATTTAAAAAATCATTGAAAAATAATTTCAACCTACTTCTCACATTATAACGCGAACTTTGACTTTTAGGGTAAAAATAGTCAACAAATTCTTCAATTTTCAATTTTACACCAATAAGCATTAACCAGAAGTAATTTATATATTTAACGATTGTATACTTATTTATATACAATAATGTAATAAGTTTAATTAATTGGGATTATTTTTTTCGGTTCAACATTGATATCTAATGGAAT
>JAJISJ010000105.1 GCA_022848765.1 Thermoplasmatota archaeon | reverse complement strand
TTAATGATTTTGCTCAAAAAAATGACATGAAGATTCACATGGATGGAGCTCGAATCTTCAATGCAGCAGTGGCAATGAAATTGCCTGTTACTGATTTTACAAAACATGTAGATAGTATGACTTTCTGTCTTTCTAAGGGCCTCTCGTGTCCTATCGGTTCAATTATCGTGGGTTCCCAAGAATTTATCGATAAAGCAAGAAAATATCGAAAAATGCTAGGAGGAGGAATGAGACAAGCTGGAATATTAGCAGCAGCAGGGATATTTGCTCTTAATAAAATGGTGGATAGACTTGAAGAAGATCATAGAAATGCGAGACTTCTAGCAATGGATTTATCTAAAATAGAAGGAATAGATATCGATTTAGATACTGTTCAAACAAATATGGTATATTTTGATGTTACAAAATTAATTAATAACTTAGGAAAAAGTATTGAACAGTTTTTAAATGAACTTGCTAGTTATGGTATACGAGGTTCACAAGAAGATCCAGCAAATTTAAATAAAATACGATTTGTAACTCATTATGGAATTAGCGAGGAAGATATTTATACTACTATAAATGCAATAAAAATGATTTCAAAAAGTATAAATTAAATTTTTATTATTTTTATAAAAATTGGAGAAATAAAACAAAATTGAGATTTACTTTTAGAATTTAATGTTATTGATTTGTTTTGTGATATCAAAATTAAAAAGAGAGGAAGGAACAATTAAATGATTAGAATTAGCAAAAAGCACCATACATATAAATTTAATATAAATAACAAACCAGTTGCAACTGTTTCAGTTGGTGACAAAGTACTTTTTGAAACCATTGATTGCTGGAGTGGCAACATAAAAAAAGAAGAAGATGTTGCAGATTTTCTTGATCCATCAACACAAAACCCAAATACCGGTCCTATATTTATTAAAGGTACAGAGCCGGGCGATATATTAGCTATAAAGATATTGGATATTGTGCCAGTAGGAGATGGAATTTTATCTTTAGTTCCCAACGAAGGGAAATTAAGGCAATATGTTAAAGCTCCCTTTACTAAAATAGTTAAAATTGAAAATGGAAAAACAATATTTAGTAAAGATCTTGTCATAAACAATAAACCGCATGTTGGGACAATAGGAGCAACTCCAATAGGAAGAATGCCTACGGGAATAGTAGGAGAACATGGAGGTAATATAGATTGTCCGGAGGCAACAATAGGAGCAACTCTATATTTTCCTGTTTATATAAAAGGTGCACTTTTTCAAATGGGTGATGTGCATGCACATATGGGAGAAGGTGAAATGGTTACTGGTGTTGAATGTGGTGCAGAAGTCACTGTTGAAATTTTAAAAATAATAAAGGGTAGATTTATTCCTGCACCTATGATTGAAGATGAAGAATATTGGTATATACTTGCTAATGCCACTACTCAAAAAGAAGCAAATAGAATTGCTGCGAAAAGAATGGCTGATTTTCTATCTTTAAAATTGGATTTACCTTTAGAAGAGAGTTATCTTTTAGCCAGCATAGCAGGAAATCTTCGAGTTGCTCAAGACGCAGAGGCCG
>JAJISJ010000104.1 GCA_022848765.1 Thermoplasmatota archaeon | reverse complement strand
TAAATTCATTAATTCCCGGATTAGGAAGCCCCATTGCATTTAAAATTCCGTATTCTAATTCAACAAAAGTAGGGTTTAAATAACCCTTATTAGGTTTTAACCCTATAGATTTAGTAACAACAGAGCCAGCACCATTTTCAAATACTCTTTTCATACTCTCAAAATCTTGATCCATTATACCAGATGCTAAAATTGTTGGATTGTCCATATTTATTGATCCAATTTTCGCGGATATATCAATCAAATTGCCACCAAAAACCATATAATGAAATCTATTATTTATTAGTTAGTGTAAAATCTATGTTTATACATTTTACATATCTATTTAAATCATATCTAACCAAAAATATTAAAAAACTGTTTGGTATTTTGAACCAATTCATTAATGATAAAAAATGTATTTAATAACAAAATGGTTTGGAATATTTTTAATTAATAATAAAGGTATTTTTAAAAAACACCTTTTTTCAAAAAATCATATTATAATAGCAAAAAAATTACATCAAGTTGAAAAAAATGAAATATTACCTGAAGAAAAAGAGATTATTCGAAATATAAAAGATAAATCAATAATTGTAAATGAAAAAAGACTAAGAAAAATCGGAGAATATAAACCAGATGATATTTTTTTTAAGAAAATAAATCTAGATTCAAAAGAGTTTAATTTTTCATTTGATATACTCAAAAAGGCATCATTAAAGTTAGTTGAAGATAAATTAGAAAAAGAATTAAAATCAAAGGATTATCAGGCAATACAATTGATAAAAACATTAGATAGTTTAATACAAATTTCAAATTTACTATCAGAAAGATTGGATAATTGGTTAATGATTTATACACCAAAATATAAAATTGAACCATTTAAAACAATTATTAAAAATATTAAAAAGGAAATAACAAGATTAGAAGATCAAATTAAAATTGATATTGTTAAAATTGCTCCAAATTGTTGTGAAATTATTGGTCCAATAATAACGGCTAGATTAATAGCTTTAGCAGGAAATATGGAGAATTTGGCAAAAATGCCAGCGTCAACTATTCAAATATTAGGAGCAGAAAATGCTTTTTTTAGATTTAAAAAAGAAGGAGGGAAAAACCCTAAACATGGGGTAATATTTCAACATAAAATTATTAATCAATCACCAAAAAAAAATAGAGGAAAAATATCTCGACTTATTGCTTCAAAATTAACAATTGCTATAAAGGCTGATTTTTATACAAAAAGAGATATATCTAATATATTAAAAAATGATATAAAAATTAGATTAGACGAGTTAAAAAATCTATAAAAATATAAGTATATCAATTATATTTGAACTAAAAAGAAATTATTGGATTTAAAGGTTCTTATAGATGAATGATATAAAAACTATTCTAAGAGATATTGGTGCTATTCTAATTATTTTGGGTTTTATATCCTTAATATCATTAATTGTTCCATTCTATTTTAACGAATATGGATTAAGCAGTAAATTTGATGCTATTGGTCCATTATTACTTACTTCATTAATTTTTTTCATAATAGGATTTCCATTATATTATCTATTTAAAAAAGCAGAAGCTGCAAACTTTAAAAGTGCTATGGTTACAGCAGCTTTAGGTTGGCTTATTATTTCAGTTATTGGATCAATTCCATTTATATTAATACCATACAATATTAATACTTTAGCTAATCTGGATATTCTATCAGCTCTTTTCGAATCTGT
>JAJISJ010000103.1 GCA_022848765.1 Thermoplasmatota archaeon | reverse complement strand
GTCAGTATTTTCTCTATTATCAAAATATCTCACAAATGGTTTAATATCAAGCAATGGTGTTTCATCAAGCATATCTACCCCAGTAAAATATAATTTATTTGTAAAAATATCATTTTTAATTATTAAAAGGTGTATGGGAAAGATGGGAGAGAATAGAGGTATAAATGAGAGAGGGAAAGGTGGGAAGAGGTTAATAAAAAATATTAATCCTAAATCCTCTATTCTCAATATTATACTCTGTAATTTTAGTTATATAAGAGTTATTTGACAGATGTTATCAGAAGATTTATATTGGTAGATATACGTTATGTTAGAAATGGGGGGAGCAATAAATGTCAGATAAATTTTTAATACATAAAGAAAGAAGAATAAGCGAATTATCTCAAAGAAAGAAGGAATCAAGATTACGTTATAAAAGGAAATTAAAAAATTGAATTACCATTTTTAGTAATATTTTTAAGGAGATACTTAGATATAATCTTATGGATATTATAAACCTGATTAGAGCGTTTATTTTTTTATTAGCTGGTTTATTACTGATTATTTTTCGAGATAAATATTACAAATTTCAGGTTTATCTAGTTAAAAAACTTCGTATTAAATATAATGTAGAACGGGATCGAAAATATTATCCACATATTTGTATTTTGTTAATATTTATTTCAATGGTATTATTTGTATTTTCAATAATTAATTAAGATTAATATGTGAATAAGTTTGGTTTTCTTTGTCTTACTAGTTCATAGCGATATTTTAGTTCCCTTGTTCTTTTTATTGCATGTGAGAAAACAGGATATGCGATGTCGAGTTTTTCAAGCATATCTATAAATTCATCTGTTTTTTCTAATATTAGAGTTAAATTGAATGGTTTTTCTTTATCAAAATCAATAGGTTTAGCTTCGCTCATATTATTAATATGATAAGTGATATTTATTAAGGATTTTAAAAGAATAATGAAAGTATTTTTATTATCTAATATCAACATCATAACATTTCTCATTTTAATGTGATTTTGTGATAGTATAAAAAAAAAAAAATTCTGATTTTTTTAATCTGATTTAATAACTAACATCTTTATCGTTTTTAAAAATATTCATTCCCTCGATAATGTTATTTGAACAATTTAAACAAATGTCTTCATTCGCCATTTCAAACTTAGTTTTCTTTTTTCCACATATTGAACAAATAATCTTTTTATTATCATGTTTTTTCTCTTTAACCTTTGCATCTTGTTTTTTTATATTGATCGAAGTTTTGCATCTTGAACAAGGTGCATACCATTCAGATTTTCCATGATAATTCCATTTATATCCACATCTTTGACATTTAAGAATAACCATAATTAGTAGTAAGTAGTAAGTAGTATTTAATTTTATTTAAAAAAATAAATTATTAAGGCTTAATTTCATTTTATGCAAATTACTAAAAATATATGTTATATTCTACTTTTAGTGTTAACAAATTTTATTGATCTAAAAAACATAAAATCAAATTCAATTGAATTTAGAGAATACCAAGTAAATATTGCTGAATCCTCATATAAAGAAAATACTTTACTCGTTTTACCAACAGGACTTGGAAAAACCGTAATCGCTCTAATATTAATTTCAAAAATAATTAAAATTAATCAAAATAGCGAAAAAATTTTATTCTTAGCACCAACAAAACCATTAGTACTTCAACACGCACAATTTCTTAAAAATTTCCTTACAATTAATAATGAATTAATATCTACATTCACTGGTGAAATATCACCTGAAGAACGTAATAAATTA
>JAJISJ010000102.1 GCA_022848765.1 Thermoplasmatota archaeon | reverse complement strand
ATTAAGCTCAAACAAAAATCAAAAAACGACGATTCTATTGAACTTTTGAAAGGAAAAACACTTGGGATGATTTTTGAGAAATCAAGCACACGTACAAGGGTTTCTTTTGAAGTTGGGATGACAAAGCTTGGTGGACATGCAATATTTCTTTCAACAAGTGATATTCAACTTGGGAGGGGAGAGACAATTGAAGATACAGCGCTTGTACTTTCAAGATACGTTGATCTTATAATGTATCGTGCTAAAAGTAATAAGGCAATGAAAGAACTTGCTAAAGGTGCTACAGTACCAGTAATTTCGGGGTTGGATGACAAGGAACATCCCTGTCAGGTGATTACTGATCTTATGACAATTAAAGAAAATAAAGGAACGCTAAAAGGATTAAATTTTGTATATATTGGTGATGGTGGTAATAACATGGCACATTCTTATTTGTTAGGAGGTGCAATGGTTGGAATGAATATTAAAATTGTATCACCTAAAAAATACTGGCCTGAAAAATTTTTTATAAACGAAGCTGAAAAATTTGGAGTAAAAATTGAAATTACAGATAATGTAAATAATTCTACAAAAGATGCAGATATTATTGCTACTGATACCTGGATTTCAATGGGGGATGAATCTGAAAAAGAGATGAGAATTAAAGATTTCCAAGGATACACAATTGATAGTAAAATTATGGAACAAGCAAAAAATGATTCAATATTTTTACATTGCCTACCAGCATATTATGGTTACGAAGTTACAAAAGACGTAGCTCATGGTGTTCATTCAGTAATTTTTGATGAAGCAGAAAATAGAATGTGGGCTCAAATGGCAATTATTCTATATCTTCTAAATGAAAGTTAATATAATCAACTAAGAATTTCATATAAAATATCATGTTTTGCAGCAAATTTAATTTCCTGTGAGATTCTTCGACCTGTTGAAAGATCCTTTTGAATATATTCAGAATACGGTGAACCTGAAGCATATGGATTTGTACCTGCAACAATACGAGCTGAAATTTCAAAAACTTTAAAATCCAGATTTTCTGTTACCACTGTTTCAAGACAAAATGACCCAATTATTCCGCCAAATAATTTCAAAGATTTTTCAACTACTCTTTCACCCATTGAAAAGACTTTAGGAAGAAGAGATTCTCTAATTACTATTGGAATATTTCCAGTTACAACAAATGTTGGATGAATTCCAATTTCCTCTAACTCCTGAATAGACCCTAGTCTTTGAACTTCATCTATAGTAGTTTCATCTCGTCGATCCATTGAAAGAAGTTGCAAACTTCCTTTACTTAATTTATAAGCATTATCTTGTATTGGCGAATAGAAATAATGTAAATAATATCTTGTACCCATAACAAATTCTTGAATAGTGAATGATTTATTTTTATCAATACGTTGTTTAAATTCTTCATACGTTTTTGCAATAAAAAAACCCTTACCACCTTTTGCTCCATAATATTTTACAATAACAGGAATATCAATATCTTTGGGATTTTTAAATTCCATAGGCATAGTAAGATTAGATGCTTCCAACCATTCTCTTTCTTTATTACGATCAGATTCCCACAATAAAACATTTCTATTACCAAAAGTTGGAAGTTTTAAATTAATAAAGTTATTTGGACCTAAATATTCAACAAATGACCCATGAGGAATAATTATGGAATTTTTCTCAGCCAGTTCATCTGTTAAACTTAAAATCTCCTTATAATTATCAACAATTATAAAATCATCAGGTCTACCTAACGGAAAAGCATCATAAAACTTTCTTTTCTCACCAACAGCGATACCTAAAGTTTTAA
>JAJISJ010000101.1 GCA_022848765.1 Thermoplasmatota archaeon | reverse complement strand
AAAAATCTGTTAAATATCAGAGAAAATAAGAGTTTCTATTTATAAGATATTTATTATAAAAAAAATTTAGACTGTCATTAAACTTTTATAAAAATATTATTTTAATATTATATAAAACACAATAATAAATTTCCCAATAACATTTTTTCGACGATTAAATATTCAAATATTAGTATTTTTTAACTATAGGTTATGGAACTAACCTAGTTCTATCTCTTGGAAATAAAATACATTCTCTAATATTTTTAATATCAAGTAATTCCATTAAAAAACGTTCAATACCAAAACCAAAACCACCATGAGGGGGGATACCATAACGAAATGCTTTAAGATAAAAATCAAATCCTTTAAGACTAAGATTACAATCATTTATCCTTTTTTCTAACATTTCAACATTATGTATTCTTTGACTACCTGAAGCTAATTCAACTCCATTACATTCTAAATCAAAACCTCTTGAATATTTATTATCATACATTGTATAAAATGGTTTAGCTTCTATTGGATATTTTGTAATAAAATAAAAATCATGCCCCTCTTTTTTCATAATTTTACCAAGAGCTTTTTCTTCCTCAGTTCCAAGATCCTCTCCCCAACTAATTTTAACATTTTCATCATTCAATTTAACAATTGCATTATCATAAGTTATTCTTTTAAAAGGTAGATTTGGAAGTTGGATTTCCTTATTTAAAACTTTAAGTTCATCTTTATTTTCTTTTGCTTTCCCCCACATTTTATAAACAAGGTTTTCGAGTATTTTCATAACATCTTCTTCACTATTGATAAAAGCCATTTCAACATCCACAGCAGTTGATTCATTTAGATGTCGACTTGTATTATGTTCTTCAGCTCTGAAATACCAAGCTAATTCGTATACTCTATCTAATCCTGTTGCCATTAATGTTTGCTTATAAAGCTGTGGTGATTGAGCAAGAAAAGCTTCTTTTTCAAAATATTTCAATTTAAAAACATCAGTACCCCCTTCTGAGGAACTTGCTATAATATTTGGCGTGTGAACTTCAATAAAATTTTCCGATCTTAAATAATTATGCACTGAATGAATAATTGAATTTCTAATCTTAAAAATTGCTTGAATTTCCTTTTTTCTTAGATCAATAAATCGGTTATCTAATCTTGTATCTAGATCGGATTCTACTTTATCAACAACACCTAACGGTAAAGGTGTTTTTGCAATTGATAAAATTTCAACATTTATAGGTATAATTTCATAACCATTTCTAGCTTTATCACTTTTTTTACATAATCCATTCACAGAAATTACTGATTCTCTTGAAATTGTGACTAATTTTTCAAAAATATCAGGATTATTTTTTTTTAAAACTGTAATTTGAAAAGTACTATTTCTATCACGGACGATAATGAATGCAATGGAACCAATATTTCTTATATCTTCTATCCAGCCAGCTAAAGAAATATTTTTTCCATGATCTGATTCATTCACTTCATTAGAATAATGACTTCTAATTACATCCATAATTAGCCTGTAATTAAAACATTGAATTTAGTCTTTTTGAAATATAGATCAGTATATTTTTTAACATTATATCATTATTCCAATTATTAACTATACTTATTAGATTCTCTTTTTTAGTTTTTTTATATTTTTTTATCCAATATTCAATATTAGGAATTGCTCTCAATACATTATCAATAATTGAGATATCTGATTCTCTTGCAGTTCTTGATAATGGATTTAAATCAATAGCAATTACCTTTTTACCCATACTTCTCAATGCCTTACATCTATCTCCATCCTCCAGAGGAACAAGTACAACATCAGACGAAAAAATACCATCCTTGTCAAAATTGAAAACAGGGGAGGTGGATGGGAAATGATCGTACGTCTCGTTGATCCCAAAGGTGAATTGATCATTAGTCAATCCGGGGAGTAATTCAATTCAAAACCATTACACGATGAGCAA
>JAJISJ010000100.1 GCA_022848765.1 Thermoplasmatota archaeon | reverse complement strand
AATGATGAAGAATCCAAAGAACTTGGTTTTTTTGAAAAATAGTTTAATATAATAACTAATCAATATGCAAATTACTTTTTATTAATGGGTTTATGAAAAAGTGAGATTTTACAATTAATTATGCTGAGTTAATAATTTCTTTACCCAGTTTTTAAAGCTGGATATGTTAAAAAAATGATAGAGAGAATTTATAAACAATAATGAGTGTTTATATGTAAAATTAAATTATCGAAAAAAATGCATAATTCTTGTTTTTTATAAAAATACGTTGAAGTAATTTTCAAAAGAAGGGTTTTAAATAATGAATACTCCCCTTTTAATTCTAAATTTCATCATATTCGCTATAGTTATTATTTCCTTTATAGCTAAAAATGTTGATTATCTTACAATATCATTATTATCCGCTTTTTTATCCGCCACAATCACAGGTATCATACTAAATATAGAAATGGAGGTTTTTCTAATTCATATAGAATGGAAAGCTATTATTTTTATATTTTTTATGAGTTTAATAACAATTATTGCCGTTGATTCTAATATACTCGAATATTTGACTGTTAAATTATTTCAACTTGCCAAAGGCCAGCAAAGAATTTTCTTTATATCCCTAATACTATTAACTACAGTTTTAGCAGCGACTATAAATGATGTAGTAGTAATTATTATATTAGCTCCGGTTGTTATCCGTATTTGTCATATCTTAAAAATAAGATCAGGAACTTATTTGGCTGGGATGACCTTATGTGTTAAAATTGGTTCAATTATTACTCCTTTTGCAAGTAGCGAAAACATAATTATATCTACTCATTTTAATTTAACTACTGTGTATTTTATTCAGAATTTTTGGATAGTTTCGTTCTTCCTATTGTTTGTATCAATCTTTTTAATGGATAGGTTTATCCTCAAGAAGGAACCTGTTGTTGACCCTCAACAAAAAAAGTTTATGTTAGAGTTAATTAATAAAGATGTCTTGGTTAAAAATAAAAAAATGTTTTATTTTAACAGTGTTGCGATTGTCATAATAGTTTTTTTATTTATAATTTTACCCGAGCTTTATTTAACAGCAGCGATTTCATCTCTAATTTTAATTTTAATTAATAGGAAGTTTACTAAAATATCTCTCCACAAAATGTTAAAAGACATTGAATGGGATATTATATTTTTTCTTATATCTTTATATGTCATAGTAGGTTCTATATTGGAATCTGGTTTTGGAGAAATATTTAATCAGATTCCATTTGAAACCATCA
This sequence comes from Thermoplasmatota archaeon, assembly GCA_022848765.1. Classification (GTDB taxonomy): domain Archaea; phylum Thermoplasmatota; class E2; order DHVEG-1; family DHVEG-1; genus JAJISJ01. The sequence goes on along the minus strand of JAJISJ010000100.1, from coordinate 850 downwards.
ATCCTCTTTTTTTATATTTTATTTTATTAATTACTATAAGCTTAATGTCTGCTTTTGTTGCAAATACACCAACTACTTTGATTTTTATCCCAATAATAGAAGCATTAATAAATTCTGGATTTTCTCCAGAAATACTTTTTACTATCTTTATCTTTGGAATACATTTAGGGGGAAATATGGTTCCGCAAGGAGCTGCCGCTCATGTTACAACTCTTAATATTGCCGAAAGATCAGGAGTAAGCAATTTAAATTACAAGAGATTGTTAAAAGTTGGATTTACCCTTACTATAATTCAACTTCTAATAATTTTAGGATTTGTATATATTCTAGTTCTTTTAAATTGATGCTATTTCTCATATAAATATTTAGTTTCTATTAATCAATAAAGATGAAAACATTTGATATTCATATATAGTCAATGTTTTTAATTAATTTTTGAAATTAACACAATTCCATTAAGGACGATTGCATTAATTTGGTTTAAACAAATTAAAATTAATATGCTTAATATGATAAATACAATCCAAACCCTCGCTCCGTAACCCTCCGTAACTCTCAAGTGATGATATATATTCAAGATTTAAATTATAATCCCATAATTTTTCATTTCTATTGAAATAAGATATCCCTGAACTTGAGGCTGCAATAAAATAAATTGGTATTAGTCAATTAAATTACTAACATTAATATTAAGTTTAAAAAAGAATAAAAAAAAATATTCTAAGCAGTTATCTATTTGTGTTTGTTTTGAAGGTTTAGAATTAAATAAAAAAATATTTCTCCGACTTAAATTCTCTAAAGTTTTTATATTATTCTTAATACATATATTGCCAGGAGATTTAAGCGAAAG
>JAJISJ010000010.1 GCA_022848765.1 Thermoplasmatota archaeon | reverse complement strand
TCAGCTCCTGGTATTCAAATGGAAATGGAGTGTTTGGGGAATTTAAATTAGAAAACTTCATGCCCCCGGGAGATATTATTGATCTTTATCCAGATATTATGACAGGTCGCATTCCTTGTTCAAATAATGATCAATTATCAATAATAATTGATAAAATAATCACATATGAAACAGAAACTTATGGAGAATCTTGGTTCAATCGATTAATTCTAATGGGCGGTGATACCTTTCCTTATGATAATAAAAACGAGGGTGAAATAGTAACAAACATTATCGCTAGCGAAATGGAAGAATTTGGCTATATCCCTAAAAAATTATTCACATCATTAGACACCTTTCGACCAAGGATTATTAATGAGGAGATAACAGAAGGTGCTGGTTTTGTAAGCTACTCGGGACATGGATATGAACAGGGATTCGGAACTTCTCCACCGCAAAATGATAGAAGAATCGAATATTTCTCACCTTATCTTATTGGAATGAATAATAAGGATAGACTTCCAATTATTTTCTTAGATGCTTGTTCAACAACAAAACTTGATTTTACAATTCATGATCTTAAAGAATGGTACCCTACTCCATTTGTTATGTTATTATCAATCTTATACGATATTCCTTATGATTCAGATAGTTTGTATCCATGTTTTTCATGGGAACTTCTTAAAAAACAGAACGGAGGGTCAATAGCTACAATGGGTTCAACCCGAGTTGCTTTTTTAGGAATGTCAATGGATGGAGAAGTTGTTGGAGGAATAGCATTTTTAAATATCAAATTCTTTGAAGCATATAATGATGGAAACACACTTGGACCTTTATTTAACTCAGCAATAAATTCTTATATTAATAGTGCCGGCTGGAGGGAGCCCATTACACCTCAAGAATTCATATTACTTGGTGATCCTAGTTTGAAGATAGGTGGATATTTAAAATAATAAAAAATTATTTATTGAACAAAAAAAATATGTCTTAATCTTTTTTGGAAATCCAGAGGAATTCCATAATTTATTCTTTATTTATATTCAAATTTAATATTCCAGGAAAAATTTTCAGCGAGATCAATAATTTCTGATAAAGGTTCACCCTTAAGATATACATCAAAGAATTCTAATATGAATAATCGTACAATCTCAGTCATCAATTTTGCATCAATAGTTCCAAAACCAAGTAAATTTTGAGGGATTAAAGGAAGCATATGTGACAACAATAATCCTACATCAGTATAACCATAATGAGAAGAACCATGAATACTCATCCGATATATATCAGATTCCTCTTTAGCCCATATATACTCAACCCCAGACGAGTTAAATCGTCCATCCGCCGTCATCATAAAAAAGGGTTTAGTAACACCATCTGGGATTAATTCTTCATAGGATACTCCATCAAGAGTTAGTCCACAATCAATCCGATCATCTTCAACACAACATACAGATGTTGATGCTCCGCCAAAAGAATGCCCATACATCCCTACATTTTCCATATCAAGATGCCCTTTAAAAATACTATCAGTGTTATTCAAAATCTCAACATAATCAAGTGCATACTTAGCATCCTCTATTATCGTACGTAACGCTTTCCCAGCGTAATCCGAATCATTTTGTGAGTTGAAATCCTGATAATATATAGATCTACCATCAGGAAATTCCACGACTCCTGCAATATATGGATGATTCATTGAAACAACGACATATCCTTTCGTTACTAAATCCTCAATGAAAGAACTATAAATCTCAAGTGTTCCGTCAAGACCATGAGCAAACAACACTACAGGGAATAAACCTGAATCAGAAACGATAGGAATATTGATTTTTCCATGGGGCATTACATCTTCATAAGCATTATTTGAAACACCTGGTAAGGTTATCGGAGCACGTCCCATCAACCACGCGAACATAAGATCAGACATATAAGTATACCACTCACCTTCAGCATCTTTATCTGTGGGATACCAAATCTTGATCATAAACTCTCTATAATCATCTGTATTTTCAGTCAATAATTCCTCACGCAATTCATCAATAAGATGATATTCTTCTACCCCCACTCCATATTCACCTTTTATTGGAGGCAGATAAGAGGCAGTATAAATTGCATTAATAAATCCATTTGGAATTAATAGATCCACCTTAAAAGATGATCGTTCTATTTCAATTAAACCAATCATTGGAATTGAAATAATTCCTCTTTTAAAAAAACCATATAATAGTTTATCTCTAAACCAACCTTTTGCATTATACGATTCATTATTAATAATTATTGTAGCATGAAAAACTCCTTCCTTTGAGGATCTACCTAGATTTATCATACCTGTAATATCACCATTTGATTTTCCAATTGATATTGTACCTTCAAAAATACCATCAACCCAAACATCCTCAAAGATACTCTTTGGTAATTGAGCGCTTAAATTAAATGATGATAAAATTAGAATTAATATAAAAACAAGAGAAGTTATGATTTTTAAATTCCATTTCATATTTAATCGATCCTACAATATAATTAATATTATAACAAGGTTATATAATTTTTTAACGATTAATAAATATTTAAAAAAAAAAGTATACAAAAATCTGTTAAATTTAAAATATATAATATAAGATAACTTTCATGAATAAAGATGATCAAGAAAAATAATGTATCAAAATTTTCAGGATATAGATGGATTGTTTTATCAGTTTTTATTTTAGTAGCTCTAATCTCACAATTATTATGGCTAACATTTGCCCCAATATCCTCTGAAATGGAAAAACTATATGGCGTTACTGCATTTGATATTTCATTATTATCCCTTGTTTGGCCTCTAATCTTCGTTATTACAGCAATACCTGTTGGAATATTTATAGATAAAAAAGGATTTAAAATTAGTGTAGCAGTAGGAGCAGTATTTTTAGCTGTATTTTCAATTATTAGAATCTTCTCAGCTATACCGGAATATAATTTTTTAATTTTATTAATCTCACAAAGTGGAGCTGCAATATCTCAGCCTTTCATTTTTGGTAGCATAACAAAACTTTCAGCTTCATGGTTTCCTAAAAGTGAACAGGGTCTTGCAACAGGTCTTGGAACTATTGGTTTATTCCTAGGAATGATGGTCGCATTAGCTATTACTCCAATCATTTTTTTATCCTATGGAATTATTAATTTGCTGATAATTTATGCTTGTATTTCATGTGCTGCTGCCTTTTTTTTCATTGCGTTAGCAAAGGAGGGGACAAAAACTTCTATAAAAGATACAAGTTCAGCTTTCACATTAAATGATCTCTGGTCTTTATCAAAATTAAAACCATTTTTAATTCTTGAATTTGGATTTTTTGTTGTAGTAGGTGGTTTTACCGCTCTCATGACATGGCTTGAACAGATTTTAAATTCACTCCATGGCATTGGTATAGATCAAGCGGGAATAACCGGAGGGTTAATGATAATAGGAGGAATCATTGGTTCAATAATTATACCCGCAGTATCAGATAAAATTAAAAAAGTAAAAATTTTTATTATAATTAATCTAGCAATAGGTACTTTTTTACTATATCTTGTAGGAATATTCAGTGATTTTATATTTCTCGCAATTATTTTCTTTATCATGGGCTTTTTCTTAATGTCTGCCCTCCCATTAGTTTTAGAAATGTCAAGTAGAATTGCAGGCCCAGGAATTGAAGGACAAGCTTCCTCATTATTATGGTTTTTCTCCCAAGTAGGATCAGTCTTATTAATCGTTATAATAGAACCAATAAAATCAATTTGGAATAGCTACTATTATTCTATTCTATTAATTGTATTATTATGGGCGATCTCTTTAATTTTATTCCTAGGAATAAAAGAAAATCCAATAATAAAAAAATAAGAAAATCATATTTAAATCAAAACACTAGTCTTCCAACATCATTGATATACCATAATTTCATAATGAAAATTATACTCAATTATCAATTATTTAATATATGAAAAATTACATTTCCATTTTATCAAAATAAAATACATCAAACATGTTAAATGATATGGGTTGCACTATGATAGCTAATAATTTAATTAGAAAGCATCATAATTATTATCAATATTTTTATATATCAAATCTTGGGAGAAAACAATGAGGGAAGAAGCTGAGATCGTAAAAGAATTACGAGAATTAGAAAAAACTGGTACATTGGCAGATATGAATAATTACCATTTTAATAACTCAGCAAAAGAATTCAAAGAAGAAGATATTCAATTTGAAAATAAAAATGAGAATACTTGTTATTTTGATAAATCATTTAAATTTAAAAATCTAAACGGAGAATTATATAAAAAGCTTGTAGAAAATTCATTAGAAGGAATATTAATTCTTGACCTAAAAGGAAAAATCTTATTCGCAAATCCAGCTATAACAAATATATTTGGATTCAATATAAATGAAGAAATAATTGGAAAAAATATTTTAAATTTAATTCATCCTGATTATCGTAATAAATTAATTAAAGATCAAAAATTATTATCAATAGGGAAAAAAGGGATATTAAATACTTACAAAGCAATATCAACAAAAGGGGAAAAAATATGGTTAGAAGGTCTTGGATGTAAAATTAATTTTTTAAACGAAACCGCTTTAGCAGTATTCATACGTGATATAACTCATAGGCAAAAAACATGGTCTGAATTAGTAAAACTCGGTGATAAATACAAAGCACTAGCAGATATGTCAACTGATGGTATAATAATAATCGATCATCTGGGGAGGATAATATATACAAATTCCTCATTTGAAAGATTATGTAGAAAGAACAAAATTCAATTAAATGGAACTCCCTTTAAAAATTTTCTTTCAAAAGAATCAATGTTTCAATATCAGGAATTATTTATTGGTGCAAGAAAGACCGGTAAAAAAATTAAAGATATCGAACTTGAATTCCTAAACAACAATAATGAAATAATTCCTATTGAACTTAGTCTTTCACCTTTAAAAAATATTAATAATGAATTTACAGGGATAGCTTGTACGATTCATGATATAACCGTTCATAAAAAAATTGAAAGGGAACTTAAAAAATCAAAAAAACTAAAAACAGAATTTATGAATATTGCAGCACATGAATTAAAATCACCGATAACACCAATTAAAGGATATTTAGATCTAATAATATCAGATAACAAATCAAATTCCAATACTAAAAAATGGGGTAAAATAAGTTTGAGGAATACTGAACGGTTATTAGATCTAGTTAATGACATTTTGGATGTATCAAGACTTGACAGTGATACGATGAGTTTTAATATGGAAAAAATAAAACCTATCAATTTTTTGACTGAAACTATCGAAGATGTTGAACCGATAATTAAAAAGAAAAAATTAATTTTAGTAAAAAAAATACCTAATAAATTACCTTATATTTTAGGTGATAAATGCAGATTGGAACAGGTTATAAAAAATTTGTTGGGTAACGCAGTTAAATTTACTGATAAGGGTAAAATTAATATTGAAGCATATGAAATAAATGATAAAATATTAATTATTATTGAGGACACTGGTATTGGTATATCAAATTATGAATTAGATAAAATATTTACTAAATTTTATCAAGCTTATACTGGTAATGATCGTAAATGCGAGGGTACTGGTTTAGGCTTATTCATCAGTAAAGAAATAATTAAGAGACATAATGGAAAAATTTGGGCTGAAAGTAAAATAGGCGTTGGTACTAAATTCTTTATTGAAATTCCTATAACCTAGATTATAACTAATTGTAATTGTGGTGGTGTAAATATTAGAAAAAAATGCCCTGAATGTGAATCTAAAGCTGTTAGGATCTATCAGAATAAAAGCACGGATGGAATAAGAAAATGGGAGCCAATTGCATGGTATTGTACTAATTGTGAATATATCTATAATGTTATCTCAAATACATTAATCTATAAAATCGGTGAAAAGGGTGAAGTGAATAAAAATTGTCCAAAATGTGATTTAAAACTTGTTAGAGTATACAGACATATCAATCCACAAAATGGGAAACAAAAATGGCTTGCAATAGGTAAATATTGTAAAAGATGTAAATATATCTGGATGGAGAAAAAATAAGAAAATAAATGCATTAATTTAAATTAGGTCATTATTATTTAATTATTAAACCTGATATTTTTTTCCTAAATTATTATATATATGTATTTGTTTAGGGCAAGCCATAAAATTAAAGGGAATCTAAATGAAACGTAGTTCAAGAGTCTGGAAGAAAAGAGGCAAAATGCGCTGGAAATGGCGGAAGAAACGAATGCGACGTGAAAAAAGAAGTAGAAGAAAGTAAGAACGGGAGCATGGTGTAACCCGGCATCATTGTGGGCTCCAGTTAGGAATGATTACAAAAGGGTCATCTGATCTATGATGAATAACTGGAGCGATGACCTGAGAAGAGACCCGCCGATCTGGGTTCAAATCCCAGTGCTCCCATCCAGTATATAAATTTAATGAGGTAGAAAAAAAATGAAATTAGATATGATTAAAATTAATAGAAAAAAATTCAATATTTTTACATTAATTTCATTATTATTACTTATAGCTGGAATCTTATTTTATATATCATGGATTATAAGATTCCCCAATGCATGGGCAGATATAGGTATTTACTCAATAACTATAATATTTGTTTTAGCTGGATTATTAGGTATTTTAATAACACTATATGAAGTTCCTGAAGAAAAAGTTTAAATCATATTCCAGGTTAGAATAGGGTTTTTAGTTGCTCCTACCTCATCTACACGTTTTATAGATGTATTAGTAGGAGCATTTTTAATAGTCTCAGGATTTTCTTTTGCAATATTAATCAAAGCATCAATATAATTATCAAGATCTTTTTTTGATTCTGATTCAGTAGGCTCAATCATTAAGGCTTCTTTTACAATTAGTGGAAAATAAATTGTTGGTGGATGTAAACCATAATCCATTAATCTCTTCGCGATATCCATTGCACGAATATTTTTTTCTTGTTTTAATTTTTCACAGCTAAGTACAAATTCATGTTTTCTTAATTTTTTAAATGGCAAATCATATAATTTAGATTTTATAATTTTTTCTTTCATATAATTTGAATTGAGAACAGCTATTTCAGAGGTTTCTTTTAAACCTTCTTTTCCCATTAAAGAAATATATGTATATGCCTTTAGAAGAACTGAAAAATTACCATAAAAACCTTTTATTTTTCCAATTGAATCTTTAGCATTATAATCTAAATAATATTCATTATCTTCCTTAGATATTCTAGGAATTGGTAAATATTTTTCCAATTTCATTTTCACTCCAACTGGTCCACTTCCTGGGCCTCCTCCCCCGTGTGGTGTTGAAAAAGTTTTATGTAAATTCAAATGTACAATATCAAATCCCATATCACCTGGTCTTGCTTTTCCCATTATAGCATTCATATTTGCGCCATCATAATATAATAAACCACCAGCATTATGCACCATTTCTGAAATTTCAAGAATTTCATCTTCAAAAATTCCAAGTGTATTAGGATTTGTATGCATGAAACAGGCTGTTTTATCTGATAAAACTTGTTGAAGTATCTTCAAATCTACCGTACCTTCTTTTGTTGAGGGGATTTCAACTAATTTATAGCCCGCCATAGTAACACTAGCAGGATTTGTTCCATGAGAAGTGTCAGATAAAATTACCTCATTTCTTTTAAAATCTTTCCGGTTTTCATGATAAGCTCTTGAAAGTAACATCCCAAGAAATTCCCCATGTGCACCTGCAGCAGGTTGAAGTGAAAAAAAATCCATACCCGTTATTTCAGATAACATTCTTTCCAGTTCAAACATTAACTTAAGATTTCCCTGAACAAGTGAAATATCTTGATAAGGATGAGTACCGTAAAATTTACTCCAAGAAGAAATTTCTTCACATATTTTTGGATTATATTTCATTGTACAAGAACCAAGAGGGTACATACCAGAATCAATTCCATAATTCATCTGACTTAATTTATGAAAATGACGTACAATTTGAGTTTCATCTAGATGAGGAATTTTAATTTTCTTTTTACGTTTTAAAGAATTAGGAATATCATTAAATAAATCACATTCTTCATCTGATAATTGAGCAAGTTTATTTAATAAAGGTTCGTCATAAGATGCTGATTTATACATTAGAAACCTCCTTTAGATTAGAAATTAATATTTCAAATTTTTTATCATCATGTAATTCTGATGTTCCAAATAATATACAATTCTTCATATTAGGATAAAAATCTTCTAATAAATATCCACCTTGAATATTTCTTTTTAATAGTTCTCTATTGATTTTTTTTGCGTTTTCATCAGATTTTATTACAAATTCATTAAAATGAAAACTTTTGAATTTTTTTTCAAAACCATTTAATGATGTGATATTTTTAGCAAGTTTTTGTCCATTTTCTAAATTAATTTTACTCAAATTTTCAAAACCTTTACACCCAAGCCAAGCAATATAAGTTACCGCAGCAAGTGCACATAAACCTTCATTTGTACATATGTTACTCGTTGCTTTTCCACGTCTTATATGTTGTTCTCTAGTTTGAAGAGCCATACTAAATGCTTGATTTCCCTCTTTATCTCTAGTCATTCCAATAATTCGCCCAGGTATTTGACGTAAAAATTCTTTTTTACATGAAAAAATACCTAAACTTGATCCCCCAAAGTTCATTGGATTTCCTAATGATCTTCCTTCACCTATTGAAATATCAGCTCCATACTCCCCAGGGCTTTTTGTAATTCCTAAAGATATTGGATCTATTCCAACAACGAAAAGAGAATCTGATTCTTTAACAATTTTACTGATTTCATTAACATTATCTTCAAAGATTCCGAAAAAATTTGGGTTTTCAATATATATGCCTGAGACATCTTTGTTTATATTTTCTTTTAAATTTTCAATATCAATCATACCAGTTTCATCATCATACTTAATTTCTTTTATCTGAATTCTTGGGCCTTTTGCATAATTTTGTAAAACTGATTTTTTTTCCCAAGAAATATTTTTTGGAATGAGAATTGTTTTTTTCTTATTTACGCGACAACACATCAATGCAGCTTCACTTAATGCTGTTACCCCATCATATAATGAACAATTTGCAACATCTAAACCTGTTAACTCAGCAATTATACTTTGATATTCAAACATTGCTTGTAAAAAACCTTGAGAAGCTTCTGATTGATATGGAGTATACGCTGTGAAAAACTCTGATCTTGAAGTAATTGCTTTTACTACTGAAGGTATGAAATGAGGTTTTATTCCACCCCCAATGAAAAATAGCATGTCATTATATGATTTATTATTATTGGATATTTCTCTTAGTTTTTCAAAAGTTTCCTGCTGTGTTAAAGAATTTGGTAAATTTAAGTCATTTATCCTAATTTTTTTTGGAATATCATAAAATAACTCTTCGATATTATTTAGTCCAATTTCTTTTAGCATCATCTGTTTTATTGATGAATTTGGAATAAATTTCATTTCTTCCCCATTCAAGGTAATTAGTAATTTATTAAAGTAACTTATGGATTTTGTTATAAAAATTATACACCAAATTTAAATAGGATTAATATCAATATAAATTACATTAAGTAATATCAGGGAATATGTGTTATCGCATCATTCGAATTTATCAACAAAAACTCGATAAATGGGGACAAATATGAAATTAATTTGTAAGAAAAGGCTATTTGAAAAAATTAAGAATTTTAAAGGTTTTTGGTTCCATATTGTTGGTATTGCTTGCTTAATTTGGTTTATTATTAGGGTGTTTCCTGCTCCACATAGATATCAATATCCTTGTCAACAGATTTCAATTTCAATTGCGCTGGGCTATATTACTTTTTGGAGTATCATATTCTATGGGATCACTACGTGGTTGAAAAAAGTTAAAACAAAAACATTTGCTGTTTTACCATCCTTTGCAGTAGTATTTATACTTGTATTTAGCGTTAGTGGAATGGTTATTGGAAGTAACTTTATTTCAGAAAAATCTTATTCAAATTCTTGGAATCCTCTTTTCAAAGATCCAATGGGAACGCCAATGGGGATTAATCCTGGAAGAGTTGTATGGATCTGGAATCCTGATGCAACAGAGAAAGATCTAACAGGTTATTGGTGGAAAGAGGAAAATAATAATCAGAATGTCTTAGATGATATGTATTCTAATGGATTGAAAGATTTAACTGAGGAAGAATCTGATGAAGATGCATGGGATTCTTTATTTATTGATTTTAATTCAAAGCATGGTTATGGAGAAATAGGTTATAGTTTTGGTGAAAAAATTGCTATTAAAATAAATCTAAATAATGCTTATGTATGGGATCCTTTTAATAATATTGATGATTATGAACATGAAGATAATGAACGAGATGCAAGCCCCTATGTTGTAATATCCTTATTAAATCAGTTAGTAAACACTGTTGAAGTAAATCAAGATGATATCACCATATATGATTCTTCTAGAATTATAAGTAATTGGTTTTATGACATAGTCTCAAGTATTTATCCTGAGGTTCATTATATAGATGCTGAAGGTGGAAAAACAGGTAGGGAAAAGGCAGAACTAAGTAATGATGGAATTTATTTTTCAGATGGATTATTTAAAACTTTACCTAAATGTGTTGTTGAAGCTAAATATTTAATTAATATGCCTCTATTGAAAAAACATATAATTCAAAATGGTGTTACATTTTCTGGTAAAAACTTATTTGGAACATTTATTGAAAGTGTTTCTGATTTACATCCATATCATGAATCTGGTTTAATATTAGGAAATCCAACTCCACAAACTGATTTACTTGCACATGAACAATTAGGTGGAAAAACCCTTTTATATATAGGTGATGGAACTTTTGGTACTTTACTAGATCATTGTACAATATGCAAATTTAACATGTTTCCTTTTAATGATGACTGGACTAATAGTTTATTTTTTTCTCAAGATCCAATTGCAATTGATTCGGTAATGTTTGATTTTCTAAACTTTGAAGGACCAAAGCCAATAGAAGGATCCCAAAATTACCTGCATCAATCCGCTGAACCAATCTTAAACCAATATGATCCTGAAAATGATGGCGAGTATCTATCTAAAAGTTTAGGTGTACATGAACATTGGGATACTAGTATCTATATTTTTTCGTCTGATCGGTATTCTGGTCTGGAAAATAATGGGATAGATTTAATAGCAAAAGGACAAGAATTTATTACTTCATCAGTTGTGATAACCCAACCAGCAGAACATAAATTATATGTCAATGGAGTTGAGAGATCAATAAAAATTAGTTGGAAACCAACATATTCATTTCCAATAACTTTAGTAATTGGGAATATAACAATTAAAGCAATAGTGAACAATATCGCTGAAATTGATTATATGAAATTCTTTATAGATGGGGAATTAAAATATGTGGATGAGGATTTACCATTTGAATGGGATTGGCTTGACATTTCATTTTCAAAACATAAAATTAAGGTTTTAGCATCTGTCAATGGTGAAGAAAATCTTTATACTGAAAGAATAGTGTGGAAATTCCTATAAAATAATATAAATTTTTTTTTCATAATTTTAGATTTAACTTATGAAATCTTTAAATTATAATAAATATTTTCAGGAATATGGTTAATTACATTTTTAAAGATAAATATGAAGATGAAGTTGAAATAGGTAAAATTGTTTGTCTAGCTCAAACATATAAGAAACATGCTGAAGAAATGAATTCTAATATAACAAAGGAACCTCTATTATTTTTAAAGCCTTCCAGTTCAGTAATTTTTAATGAAAATTCAATTATAATTCCATCAAAATCAAAATGTATACATCATGAAGTTGAGTTAGGAGTTGTTATAGGTAAAAAATGTAAAGACATTAATCAAAAATATGCGGAGAATTACATATTAGGTTATCTACTTGTTTTAGATATAACTGCAAGAGATATACAATCAGAAGCAAAAAAAATGGATGGCCTTGGACAATATCAAAAGGATTTGATACATTTTCTCCAATTAGTGAAATGGTTTTAAAAAATAATGTTAACAATCCACATAATCTCGATTTATTATTAAAAGTAAATGGAGAAATAAAACAGAAATCCAATACAAAAAATATGATTTATTCAGTTCAAAGAATTATTGAATTCATATCTCAAATAATGACATTAGAGGCAGGTGATTTAATAATGACAGGAACTCCCGAGGGCGTGGGAGAAATATCTGAAGGAGATATTATTGAAGCAAAACTTGGTGATATATGTTCATTGAAAATAGATGTTAAAAGATAAAATAATAAATTATTTTTTAATAAATTTTGGAAAATGTTTTAAATTCTAATCTTATTGCCTGAAATGCATTTATAATTCTGAGGAGGCATTATACATGAAAGAAGTTGTAATAGTTTCAGGTGTTAGAACAGCGCATGGAAGATTTTCAGGTGCATTAAAAGGATTTTCCGCCCCCCAACTAGGTGGAATTGCAATTAAAGAAGCCGTAAAAAAAGCAGGTTTAAAACCATCTGATGTTGAAGAAGTAATAATGGGAAATGTTGTTCAAGCAGGTCTTGGACAAAACGTAGCTAGGCAAGCTGCAATAAACGCAGGTATTCCATATGAAGCTGGAGCATTTCATGTGGATAAAGTCTGTGGATCATCATTAAAAGCAGTAGTTTTAGCTGCCCAAGCAATTAAATGCAATGATGCAGAATGTATTGTAGCAGGCGGAATGGAAAGCATGACAAACTGCCCATATGTTTTAGATAAAGCAAGATTTGGATATCGAATGTTTGATGGTAAAATCATAGATACAATGGTACATGATGGATTATGGGATGTTTACAATAATTTCCATATGGGGAATACAGGAGAAATAATCGCTGAGAGAAATAATATTACAAGGAAGGATTGTGATGAATTTGCAGCAAAAAGTCAAATTAAAGCTGCCAAAGCAACAAAAAATGGTAGTTTTAAGGATGAGGTTATCCAAATAGAAATCAAACAGAAAAAATCAGATCCAATTATTTTTGATAAAGATGAAGGAATAAGGGAAGATACAACTGTTGAAAAATTATCTAAACTAAAACCATTTTTCAAGGAAAACGGGGTTGTAACCGCTGGAAACGCATCTCAGATTACAGATGGCTCATCAGCTATCGTTGTAATGAGCAAAGAAAAAGCAGAAAAAAAAGGTATCAAACCAATTGTAACAATAAAGGATTATAATACATGGGGAGTTAAACCAGAACATGTTATGGAAGCTCCAATACCTGGTGTAAAAAAACTTTTGAAAAAAATGAATTTAACAATCGATGATATAGATATAGTTGAACATAATGAGGCTTTCTCATCAGCTTCAATCGCATTAATGAAATCAATAGGAATACCTGAAGATATTTTTAATATACATGGAGGTGCAGTAGCAATAGGTCATCCTATTGGGAGTAGTGGCTCAAGAATCTTAGTAACTCTTATACATGCAATGAAAAAATATAATAAAAATAGAGGTCTAGCTACAATTTGCCTGGGAGGAGGCAATGCTGTTTCAATGATAATTGAAAGATAAAAAAGAGGTGTTTTATGATAATTAAAAAAATAGGAGTAGTTGGTGCAGGTCAGATGGGGCACGGTATAGCTCTTGTTGCCGCAAAAGCAGGTTTTAGCGTGATTTTAAGAGATATTAAAGATGAATTTGTTAAAAATGGGATTAGCCACATAGAACGTTTTCTTGATAAAAGTATTGAAAAAGGAAAAATGAAACCTGAAGAAAAAAATGAAATTATATCAAATTTAAAAGGAACAACAAATTTAAATGATCTCAAAGAAATGGACTTAATTATTGAAGCAATTTTTGAGAACATAAAGATAAAAAAAGAATTATTCAAAGAACTTGATAAAATCTGTAATAAAGATACATATTTTGCTTCAAACACTTCAACAATTCCAATAACAGATCTTGCATCAGTAACCAATAGACCTGAAAAATTTATTGGAATGCATTTTATGAATCCTGTACCATTAATGAAATTAGTAGAGGTCATAAGAGGATTAAGAACTTCTGATAAAACATCTTATTTAATTAAGGAAATATCAGAAAAAATGGGAAAAATACCTGTGGAAGTGAACGACGGCCCTGGATTTGTATCAAATCGTGTTTTAATACCTATGATAAACGAAGCAGTTTATTGTTTAATGGATGGAACAGGAACAGCGGAGAATATTGACAATGTTATGAAACTTGGAATGAATCATCCTATGGGGCCACTAGCATTAGCTGATCTAATAGGTTTAGATGTTTGTCTAGATATAATGAATGTATTATATGAGGGTTTTAATGATTCAAAATACCGCCCCTGTCCATTACTTAAAAAAATGGTTCAAGGAGGATATTTAGGAAGAAAAGCTGGAAAAGGTTTTTATGATTATACAAAATAGGTGATTATAATATGACTTACAAAAATATCATATTAGAAAAAAAAGAAGGAATTGGAACAATAACAATCAATAGACCAGATGTATTAAACGCTTTAAATATTGAAACCATAAAAGAAATAACAAAAGGGATTGAAGAGCTTGAAAATGATAAAAAAATCAATGTTGCCGTAATTACAGGGAAAGGAAAAGCTTTCATTGCAGGTGCAGACATAAATCAAATGAAAAATATGACGCCACTTGAATCAAAAGAATTTTCTGAAATTGGACATAACATGCTTTTTAAAATTGAAAAATCTCGTCTACCCTTCATTGCAGCTATTAATGGTTATGCACTGGGTGGAGGTTGTGAAACGTTAATGGCTTGTGATATTTGCATCGCAACAAAAAGTGCAAAATTTGGTCAACCTGAAATTAATCTAGGCATTCACCCAGGTTTCGGTGGAACTCAAAGACTCCCTAGACTTGTTGGTAGAATGAAGGCTAAAGAGCTATTACTCACAGGTAAAAATATCGATGCTGAAGAAGCAAAAAGAATAGGTCTTATTAACGATGTTGTTGAAGATTATCAATTAATGGAAATAACATATAAAATTGCTGGAAATATTTCAAATAAATCACCTATTCAAACACAATTTATAAAATCACTAGTGAATAAAGGAATGAATACAGATATAAACACAGCATGTACCCTTGAAATATCTCATTTTTCAGCAAGTTTCTCAACAGATGATCAAAAAGAAGGAATGTCAGCTTTTCTAGAAAAGAAAAAACCAATTTTTAAGGGAAAATAAAAAAAAAATCAATTTATTTTAAGATCTTGCCTAATATTTTATCAGCTGCTGAATATGGATCAATTTCTTTTTTATAGATCTGATCAATAAGCAATTCAACTTTATCCTTAAATTTTGATTCATCAAAAATAAAATTCATTAATCTTTTCCTAATTATTTCAACTAATTCAGCTTCATAACGTTTTTTTCTTTTTATGTCAAATTTTTTACAGTTTTTCAAATATTTCTTATGCGTTTCAATTTCTTGAACTAACTCCTTAATACCATTTACCTCTTTTGCTATTGTTTTTAATACAGGTGTTCTTCTATCCTCATTTGAGCATTCAATATCAACTAAACTTTCAACTTCTGCAACTGTTTGATTAACGCCAGGTCTATCAGCTTTGTTAATGATAAAAATATCAGCTATTTCCATTAAACCCGCTTTAATTGTTTGAACAGAATCTCCAAGTCCAGGTACTAAAACAACCAATGTTGTATCAGCAATTTTGATTATATCTACTTCTGCTTGACCAACTCCAACAGTCTCAATCAGGATGATATCTTTCCCTGAAGCATCAAGTATTTCAACAACATCATAAACAGCACTTGCAAGTCCTCCAAGCATCCCTCTAGTCCCCATACTTCTGATAAAAACACCTTTGTCCATTGCAAGTTCCATCATTCTAACTCTATCTCCTAGTAATGCCCCTCCGCTAAATGGACTAGTTGGATCTATTGCAATTATACCTACCTTTTTACCTTTTTTTCTAAATTCTCTTGCAATCTCACAAATAAGAGTACTTTTACCCCCACCCATAACTCCAGTAACTCCAATTACATGTGCATTCCCTGTAAATCGATGAATATCCTTCATAGCGTTTGATGCTTCAAAATCGCCATTTTCTGTAAAAGTTATTAATCTCGCTATTGCTCTTGGATCTTCTTTTAAAACATTAGCAGCAATTTCATTCATTTTTTCACATTTTTATTAATGAATTCTACTATCTCTTCTGTACGTGTACCTGGTCCAAAAACTCCAGAAATACCTTCTTTTTTTAATTTAGGTATATCTTGTTCAGGAATAATTCCTCCACCTAGAACAATTATATCTTCAATTTTTTTCTTTTTCAATAACTTCGTTACATCAGTAAATAACGTCATATGAGCACCTGATAAAAGACTTAAACCTATTACATCAACATCTTCTTGAATAGCTGTTTCCACTATCATCTCAGCAGTTTGATGTAATCCCGTATATATAACTTCCATACCAGCATTTCTTAAAGAACGAGCTACAATTTTTGCTCCTCTATCATGCCCATCAAGCCCAGGTTTAGCTATTAAAATTCGAATTTTTTTATTCATATTCTTCCTCATTAATAAATTGCTGGTTCCTCATATTCACCATATATTTCTCTAAGTAAACCACATGTTTCACCTAGAGTAGCATAGGATCGAATACAATCAAGAATATAAGGCATTAAATTTTCAGATCCTTTTGCGGCTTTTTTAAGTCGATGAAGATGTTTTTCCACTTTTTGATTATTTCGTTCTTTTCTTAGTTTTTTTAATCTATTAATCTGACGATGTTCACCTTTTTCATCCATTTTTAATATTGGTATTGAGATTTCATCATCTGTTATATAATCATTTACTCCTACAATTTTTCTTTTATTTGTATCAATTTCTTTTTGATATTTATATGCGCTTTCAGCAATTTCACGTTGGAAAAAACCTTTTTCTATTGCTGGAATTACTCCCCCAAGTTTTTCAACTTTATCGAAATAATTATATGTTTCTTCCTCCATTTTATCAGTTAACCATTCTATATAATATGATCCCCCTAGAGGATCAATAGTATTAGTTATTCCACTTTCTTCTGCTATAATTTGTTGTGTTCTAAGAGCTATTCTTACTGCTTTTTCAGATGGCAATGCTAATGCTTCATCCATTGAATTTGTGTGAAGGGATTGTGTCCCTCCAAGAATTGCAGATAGAGCTTGCAATGTAACTCTTACAATGTTAATTTCTGGTTGTTGAGCTGTTAATGCACAACCAGCTGTTTGAGTATGAAAACGCATTAGTAATGATCGATCTTTTTTTGCCCCAAGTTTTTTCATTTCTTTTGCCCAAATTCTTCTAGCAGCACGATATTTAGCGATTTCTTCAAAGAAGTCATTATGTGCATTAAAAAAGAAGCTTAATCTTGGTGCAAATTTATCTATTTCAAGTCCTCGTTCTTTAGCAGCTTTTACATATTCTATACCATCTCCAAGTGTAAATGCAAGTTCTTGAGTTGCAGTTGAACCTGCTTCTCTAATATGATATCCACTTATGCTAATAGTATTCCATCTTGGAATTTCTTTAAAACCATATTCAAATGTATCAACAATTAATTTCATAGAAGGTTCTGGAGGGAAAATAAATGATTTTTGTGCAATATATTCTTTTAGAATATCATTTTGAATTGTTCCACCTATAAGATTCCTATTAATTCCCCTATTCTCAGCATTTGCTATATACATCGCCCATATTATTGCTGCAGGTCCATTGATAGTCATTGAGGTAGTTATCTCATCAACGTGAATTCCATCGAATAAGATTTCCATATCTTTAAGAGAAGATATCGCTACTCCACATTTTCCAAATTCTCCTCTAGCAAGAGGATGATCTGAATCATAACCATATAAAGTAGGATAATCAAAAGCCACACTTAGGCCTGTTTCACCATGTTTTAATAGATATTTATATCGCTTATTTGTTTCTTCAGCACTACCAAAACCTGCAAATTGACGCATTGTCCATAAACGACCTCTATGCATTGTTGCATGTATACCTCTTAAAAAAGGATATTCACCAGGGAATCCAATATCTTTAAAAAATTCTAAATCTTTGTTATCCCAAGGATTGTAAATATTTTTAATTCCTATTCCAGATAAATTTTCAAAAGATTCCTTCCTTTCAGGATGATTTTTAGTTATTTTTTTATATTTATTTTTTTGCCATTCATTTTCTTTTTTTTTTATACTTTCTAATTTCTGTTTATCATACATAAATGAATCCTCTTATTAGAAATCTATACCCTTTCTAGCCATTATTCCTGATTGGTACGGATGTTTAATTTCAAGCATTTCTGTTACAACATCAGCTATTTTTACAAATTCAGTATGAGCATATCGTCCAGTTAAAATAAGTTCAAGTTTTTCAGGTTTTTCCATTATTAATTTAAGAACTTCATCCTTTGGAATTAAATTATAATCAACTGCAACGTTTAATTCATCCAATATTAGCATATCATATTTATTGCTTAAAATAATTTTTTTAGCATGTTCAAATCCTTCTCTTGCTAGATTAATATCTATTTGATCAGGGTTTTCCTTTGATACAAATTCATCTCTACCACATTGTTTAAATTTAAAATTTGGAATTTGTTCTAATGCATCAAGTTCACTATATCTCCTCCCTTTCATAAATTGAATCATATAAACTTTATTATCTGCACCAGATGCTCTGATACCTAATCCTATTGCAGCTGTAGTTTTACCTTTTCCAGATCCTGTATATATATGAACATTACCTTTTTCAAATGACATATCAAGTTTTGTGAATAATTAAGTTAATTATATTCTTTTCTTCTAACTGCTGTAGTTTAATTTTAAACAATCATAATCTTGAAAGCAATAACATAATACATGATAATTTAAAAGGATTTAACGGGAGGGAAGAAAGGGAAGCAGCTTAAAAATCGTTACAGAACCATAAATAGAACCGTTTCCCTTTCTAAATCTACGCTATATGATATATCTCTCTTAATCTATTTAAATATTATGAATAAATAGTGTAATTATAGGTAAATAATAGGTAAACAATGTGGAAATTAATATTTTATTAAACAACCGGAAATAAAAAAATATTTTTAAATAATTACAACATTCAATATTTGGGAGGTTGAAAAGAAAAGATGGATAAAACAACAAAGATAACTCTTGTAGGAATTATTTTTGGAGCTTTAATATATCTAGGATTTTACCTCGCTTCTCAAAATTATTATAGCATAATTGGAATACCACCATTAGAAGAATTCATTGCAATGGTAGGAGTTTTACTATTTATTATAAGTGGATTTTTTTACTTCTCATTGAAAACAATAATTCAATAAAAAAAAATGATATAAACTAAAACAACCTCCCTCTATTTTTAGATAATAATGATTAATAATTACCGTAACCTTTATTTTTAATAATTTTATTCCCAACCACATGAAATTAGAATTTACTGATCAACAAAAAATGATACTAAAGATGGTAAGAGAATTCGCGGATAAAGAAGTCGCACCAATAGCATCTGAACTTGATGAAAAAGGAGAATACCCAACTAAAACACTTGGTAAAATGGCTAAATTAGGATTACTTGGAATAATAATACCAAGAGAATATGGAGGTGCTGGACTTGATACGATTAGTTACTCAATAGTTGTGGAAGAAATCTCAAGAAAATGTGCTTCAACAGGTGTAATAACATCAGTACATAATTCATTAACCGCATGGCCAATAATGAAATACGGAAACGAAGATCAAAAGAAAAAATATTTACCAATCCTTGCAAAAGGAGAAAAAATTGGAGCTTTTGCAGCTACAGAACCTAATGCAGGATCAGATTTAGGCGCTATAAGAACAACGGCTGAATTAAAAGGAGATAATTACATAATAAATGGTGATAAAACATTTATAACAAGTGGTCCAGAAGCTGGCATCATAATTGTATTTGCAGTAACAGATAAAAGTTTAGGATCTAAAGGGATAAGTGCCTTTATTGTTGAAAGTGATATGAAAGGCTATAAGGTAGGTAGTATTTTTGAAAAATTAGGCATTAATGCATCAAAAACATCTGAATTAATATTTGAAAACATGGAAGTACCAAAAGAAAACCTTCTTGGAAGAGAAGGTGAAGGATTCAAAATCGCATTAAGTACCTTAGACGGTGGTAGAATCGGTATTGCATCTCAAGCAGTTGGAATTGCACAAGCAGCCTTAGATGAAAGTATTGAATATTCAAAACAGAGACAACAATTTGGTCGACCAATAGCAAAATTCCAAGCAATTCAATGGATGATAGCAGATATGGCCACAAAAATTGAAGCTTCAAGATATCTTGTTTATAATGCCGCTTATAAAAAAGATATAGGAGAAAAAATAAGTAAAGAGGCTGCTATGGCAAAACTTTTTGCATCAGATACCGCAATGAATTCTGTAATTAAAGCAGTTCAAATCCATGGTGGTTATGGTTATACAAAGGAATATACAGTTGAAAGATTATTTAGAGATGCTAAAATAACAGAAATATATGAGGGCACCTCTGAAGTTCTAAAAATGGTTATCGCTGGAAGTCTTTTAAAATAATAATACAAAGGTGTTTATCAATGGAGGAGTTAAACTATAACAAAGAATTCAATAACTGGAAATGGGAAATACCAGATAATTATAACTTAGGATTTGATATCGTTGATAAACATGCTAACAGCAAAAATAAAGATGAAATAGCACTAATATGGGAAAATGAAACAGGGGAATCAAAAAAATACTCGTTTTTAGATATGAAAAAGCTTTCCAACAAATTTGGAAATGTTTTAAAAAATCTTGGTTTCAAAAAGGGAGATCGTTTTCTTATACGACTACCTAATATTCCAGAATTTCATATCTCATTTATAGGTGGAGTAAAAATTGGAGCAGTACCAATCCCATCAAGTGTTATGTTCAGAGATCATGAAATTGAATATAGAATAAATGATAGTAATTCAAAAGCAATAATTACCACATCAAAATATGTAAAAGAAGTAAAAAAAATAAGAGATAAAATTCCAACATTAAAACACTTAATAATAATTGATGACCCATCTGAAAATGAGCTTGATTACCAAAATCTTATGCGTAAATCTTCAGAATCTCTTGAAATTGAAAATACGAAAAAAACTGATATTGCTTTTTTCTGTTACACATCAGGTACGACAGGGAAGCCCAAAGGAGCTGTTCATCTTCATCAATGGGTGCCTGGGAATGATCCAAGTATATTATATTGGCAAAATATAGAAAAGGATGACATAATTGCTCATACAGGAAATCTCAGTTGGATTTTTCCACTTGGAAGTGGTTTTCTTTATCCTTGGAGATGGGGTATAACCACTTTAATCTATGATGGCAGATTTGACACAAAAATCTGGTTTAAACTTCTAGAAAAACACAAGATTACAAATCTTGCATCAACGCCAACAGTATATCGAATGTTTGTATCAAATAAAGATATTGGAAAAAATTATAAATTAACATCTTTAAGACATTGCATATCAGCAGGGGAACCTTTAAATCCTGAAGTAATAAAAAAATGGAAAGAAATGTTTAATCTAAATATTTATGATGGTATAGGTATGACGGAGATAATGGTATATCTATCAAATATGCCTGGTATGAAAATTAAGCCTGGATCTTGTGGAAAACCTCAACCAGGTCATATTTGTGAAATAATGGACAATAAAGGAAATCCATTACCTGTTATGGAGCCAGGTATTTTAGCTGTAATTAAGAATGACCCGGGATTATTCAATGAATATTGGAATAAAAAAGAAATAACAAAAAATAGTTTCAAAAATGATTGGTTTTTAACAGGTGATATTTTATATAAAGATGAAGAAGGATATTATTGGTTTAGTGGAAGAGACGATGATTTAATCATGGCTAGTGGCTATAGAATATCGCCCTTTGAAGTAGAATCATCCCTAATTTCACATCCAGATGTACTAGAAGCTGCAGTTGTTGCTAGTCCTGATAGATTAAGAGGAGTTATTGTAAAAGCCTATATAATTTTAAAGGAGGATGTTAAAGCTTCAGATATATTAATAAAAGATATCCAGGATTATACAAAACGGGTTTCCGCTCCTTATAAATACCCAAGGGAAATCGAATTCGTAGATGAACTCCCAAAAACACAGAGTGGAAAAATAATGAGGAAAAAATTAAGAGAATCAGAAATTAAAGAGAAAGGAATAATTAGGAGTGTTTGATGATAATGAACATAATAGTTTGTGCAAAAGATGTTGTTGATGCATCTGAGATGAAAATTGATACATCTACAAATAAACCAATAATTGAAGGAATACCCAGAAAGATTAGTGATATTGACAAAAACGCAATTGAAGAAGCAATACGAATTAAAGAAAAACATAATGGTAAGATAACTGTAATAACTGTTGGTCAACCAGATTCAAAAGAAAGAATTAAAGAACTTCTTGCAATGGGGGCAGATGAAGGTATATTAATCCCATATCCCGAAAAATATGATTATCATATAGTTTCGAAACTATTAACAGAGGCGATTAAAAAAATTAATGAGTATGATATTATAATATGTGGGGAGGCATCAACCGATCTTTTTTCAGGGCAAATGGGACCAAAAATCGCTGGATTGTTAAACATACCTCAGATAACCTATGCATTTAATTTAAATGTTGAAAATGATAAAATAATTGGTGAAAGAAACATGGGTGAAAATTCTGTCACAACAGAATCAACCTACCCTGTTCTAGTAACTGTTACCAAAGAAATTAATGAACCTAGATTACCAAGTCTAATGGAAATATTAGGTTCAGCAAATAAGCCAATTCATGAATGGAAAGCTGATTCATTATTAACTGAAACTAACACAAAGGTTGATACAATAGATATTAAAGGTGTTTCAATGGAACGAAAAAACATAATCTTTGAAGATAGTATAGATGATTCAGTATCAAAATTAGTTGATAGTCTTGCAAAAGATGGAGTGCTGGGGTGATATAAATGGTTCTAGTTTATTCAGATAATAAAAATTTAACAATTGAAATTCTATCAAAAGGTAGTGAATTAGCAAGAGAAATTGGAGAAAAATTAATAACTGTCATAATTGGGAAAAATGATGAAAAATTAGCAGATGAATATATATCATATGGATCTGATGAAGTATACATAGTTGAAAATGAAATTGAATTTTTTAAATCTGAGGAATTCTCAGAAATCTTAGAAAAAATAATTAAAGAAACAAGCAATAATTATATTTTAATAGGTTCAAATAAGAACGGTAAAGAATTAGCCTCAAGATTAGCAGGGAAAATTGATGCTGGTTGCATAATAGATTGTTCAAATATTTATTTAAAAGATAAAAAAGTAACAGCAGAACGAACAGTCTACAGCGGAAATGCTATTGCCATTGAACAATTTAATTCCACACCAGGTATTTTAACCGTATCCTCAAAAGTATTTGATCCATTAAAAAAAGATGAAAAAAGAAAAGGTAATATTGTAAAAAAGAAGTATGATATTGAAGAAACATCATCTAAGATTATTAAAGTTAAGGAAATGCAATCAGAGAGTGTAAATGTTGAAGATGCAGAAATAATTGTTTCTTGCGGTCGTGGATTTAAAAATAAAGAAGACATCAAATTTGCAAATAATTTAGCGGACACCCTTAAAGGAAAAACAATTGGTTGTAGTCGTCCAATAGCAGCTGATCTTAAATGGCTCTCTGAGGATCATTGGATAGGTCTCTCAGGGCATAAAGTAAAACCTAAATTATATATTGCAGCTGGCATATCAGGTCAAATACAACATATAGCTGGAATGCGAGATTCAGGAATAATTGTAGCGATTAACAAGGATCCGGAAGCTTTAATTTTTAAATCAGCTGATTATGGAATCGTCGGAGATTTATACGAAGTATTACCAAAACTTGCAACAGCATTAAAAAATAAAATAGGATGAAGAACAGCCTATTACATATTTCTTTAATAATAATCTATATTTGTTGGTGTAAAAATGAGCAGAGAGGATGATAAAAAAATCATTAGTGATATTCCAAGAGAAAAAATACCTGATTTTATTTTTATGCATTTAAGAAATATGTGGTCTATTGATGGTTTATATTTTCTTGGTATCGAAGAAAAATATGGTACAAAAGTTGCTACTGAAATCGATAAAGACGTTTGGAAAATAATGGGTAAAATTGAGGCTCGAAGGTTAAAAAATTTATTTGACATCAAAGATAATAATCTTTCAAGTTTAGTCAAATGTTTAAAACTTTCTGGTTGGGCTCTTGATTTAGAGGACAAAGAAATAATTAAAAAAGATAATAGAGTAATAATAAGTAATTCCGTTTGTCGAATTCAAAACACTAGAATTCAAAAAAATTTATCAGAGTTTCCATGTAAAAAAGTTAGGTGGGGTTTTTTAAAATCTTTTGCTAAAGAAATCAACCCTAATATAGAAGTTGTTTGCAAATCTTGCCCTCCAGATAAACATGATGATAATATCTGGTGTGAATGGGAATTCATATTAAGATAAATAAGAATAATTACTAAATTTTTTAATTTTATTCATCTAAATCTTTTTTCCTTTCCTCAAACTCCTTTTTTGAAATTTCTCCTTTAGCATAACCTATTCTTAAAATTTCTAATGCTTTATCAGTCTTATTATTTTTATTTCTTTCAATATTATTTCCTTTTATCCTATTAATCTCAATTTGAGCTTCTTTTTCATAAACGCTATTTGGATATTTTTTTTTAATTTCATTATATATTTTTAAAGCATCATTAATTTCTAAATCTAAATGATATTTTTGTGCTAATTCAAATAGTCTCCTTGCAGGGTTCTCTTCATATTCAATATTTAAATTTTTATCATTTATTTTATCTTTAAATCCTAATAATAATGTTATAGTAAAAACAATCAAGAATGCTATTATTAAAATTGTCCATAAGATTAGATCGTTTAAATTATTAATAAAATAAAAAAATTTATTACTAGCCATTATGAATAAAATAGGGAAAGTTATGAACCATAACAAAATGATAATAATTTTTTTTACTATTCCCACATTGGTACCTCTTTAAATATAAAAAGATGTAAACGTTTGTTATCTTAAAAACATACCCCAAAAAAAAATCCTCTTCATTATTAATTATATAATTTTGTATTAAATTTATTTTTTTAAATATTTTTTCTTATCATTCTTTATTCTTTACAATAAATATAATAATCATCTTCTTTTTTCTCACCTCTATAAAATGAAAACTTGTTTTTATTTAAACTACAATGCCTACAAAGTCCCCCTAATTCTATAAAATTAGATATTGGATTAAGAATTTATGAATTTAGATAAAACACCAATGAAAGTATAATAAATAATTAACCTGCGTTATGCAAAATGGTTTATAGTATGTTCCTGTTTAATTTATGTGGAGATATGGTAGGGATATACTTCTACGCTTCCGTAGTTTTTTATTATTCTTGCCCCCATTTCTCCTTATATTTTTTAGATTATTTTAATTAGCATGCATAATTACTTGCATACATATATTTAAATAGTAATATTAAATTCGCCTATAATTGTGGGGAGTTCAAATTGATTAGATATTTGTGTATGAATTGTAATAAAACAATATGGATTAATCGAGGTTTATGCCCTTTTTGCGATTCTGAGGAAATTCATTTTTGCTCAAGATAAATTCATAACAATTAAAATTTTTTAATTTATCTTTAGTTGAATAGCTATCCACCAATTATTTTTCTACTTTGACAGTGAGGACATATCCTAAATTCAGATTCGTTTTCAATATCAGGTTCCCCAAATCTTTGACCACAATTAATACAAGTCCACAAA
>JAJISJ010000001.1 GCA_022848765.1 Thermoplasmatota archaeon | reverse complement strand
ATTTGGAAAATGAACCTGTTTCTTTGATTTTTAATGAGTCTTTACCGGATCATTTTAATTAGCGGGATATTGAAGGTGTTAATTGGGTTACTCCTGTTCAGAATCAGCTAAGTTGTGGTAGCTGTGTTGCTTTTGGTACTATTAGTGCTCTTGAAGCTGTAGTTCAGATTGAACTTGGGCAGCAATTAAATATAGATTTATCTGAGGCTCATCTTTTTTATTGTGGCGGTGGTAGTTGTTCAAATGGTTGGACGATTTCTAGATCTGTGAATTATCTTGAAGCTTACGGCGTACCTGAAGAATCTTGTTTCCCATATACCCCCAAACAAACTGATTGTGATCGAACTTGTTCTGATTGGGAATCTCAAGCTATTAAACTAATTGATGGCTCAAGGATTAAATATTCTTACCCCCCATCAATTGCTACTATTCAAGAAGCATTAATAGAACATGGTCCTTTAGTTACAAGTTTCACTGTTTATGATGATTTCTTTTCTTACAATTCTGGCGTTTATGTACAGACATCAGATAATATTGCAGGTGGTCATGCAGTAGCAATAGTTGGTTACGATAATAATAATGAATATTGGATTTGTAAGAATAGTTGGGGTAAAAATTGGGGGGAAAACGGTTTTTTCAGGATTGGATATGGAGAATGTGGAATTGCTTCCCCGTTTAACACTTATTATCTTTCAGGAATCTATGGAGGTATCTGTGAGGATTATTTACCTCCCCCCTTAGAAAATCCTTTTCCAACTGATGGGGCAGTCAATATTGATTTTAATGTAACTCTTGCTTGGATGGGTGGTGACCCTAACCCTGAAGATGATGTAGTATATGAACTATATTTTGGTGTTGAAAAGGATAATTTATCACTGATTTCAACTCTCGGCCCATTTAGTTCATCTGATAGATTAACCTCATATTATCTTGACAAACTTGAATCTGAATCTATTTATTATTGGCAGGTTATTGCTATTGATAGTGATAACAGTAGAAGAATAAGTCCTCTATGGCGTTTTTCAACAATAGATTTAAACGCTCCTACTTTAGAGATTAAAACGCCTATTTCGGGTTTCATGTATAAAAATAATGGTACTTTTAGGAAACAGATTCCTGATGAGAATAACATTATTATTTTCGGTTCAATTAATATTATGCTTTATTTATTTGATAATGGTTCAGGTGTAGAAAAAGTTGATATTTTCATTGATAATAAATTAAAGGATACAATTTTTGAAGAACCTTATGAATGGTATTGGAATTCATTTAGTCTAGGTAGACATGATTTAAGAATTGTTGCCTATGATTATGCAGGTAATAAAGTTGAAAAAACTTTTGAGGTCATGAAGATTTTCTAGAATCTGATAAATAATAATTTTTTTATTTTTAACAATAGTTAATTATATTAATATACTTTGATTAGCCGGGTAGTAAAATGTCAATAAAAGATATGTTTAAACTATATATAACTGTAAGTCGATGGGAATTTCTTCCTGCTGTTTTAATAGGCATATTCATTGGAGTTTTTATAGGTGCAGATTCAATTCAGAGTTTAATATCTTATGAATTTACACCTATCTTAATTGAAGGGGTTTTAATTTTCATACTTCTTTTCAATGTTGGATTCATGGTTAATTGTTGGGCTGATTGGAAAGTTGATGAATTGTATAAAACAAAACTTTATCAATCTGTTATTAAAATGGGGAGAAATAAACTAGGAATCCTGGTAATTATTCATATTCTCGTTTCAATAATTCTTGCTTATCATATTACTATACAATTAAATAGAATTGAAGTTAGTTTTTTAGTGTGGATTGGGATTTTTCTAGGAGTTGGCTATTCAATTGAACCGTTCCGTTTTAAAAGACGGGGTTTGTTGCATTCTTTAATTGCATTACCAATCTTTTTTATTCCAGGCGTATATTCCTATTTACTTGTAAATTCATTATCTATAACTGCAAATTATACAATTATTTTTATAATAGCTGCAATAGGTATAACCATTGGCCATTATGCACTTATTCTCATTAGCCAAGCTGAAGACACACCTGCTGATAAAAAGATGAATTTAATTACCCCTGCTGTTAAATGGGGTCTTAAAAAAACATTAAAAATTTCATATATGTCCAATTTTGTTGGATCGGTGATAATTACTATTTCACTTATGATAATGTTTCTTACGATTAATTATTGGTTATTGATTCTTACCCCTATAATAATCATTGGAAGATATTTCTCAATGATAGAAGTCTATAAATTATATAAGAAATCCTATATATTATCCTCAGAAGATGATATATTATCAGAAATTCGTAAAAAAATGGTTGTCTATCCAACCTGGCATGCATATGGTTTAAGCGGAGTCACGATTAGTAGTTTATGTATTCTAATTGTTAAAACAATGGGTTGGAATTTACCATTATTAACAATTTAAATTGTAGTTTAATTTTTTAATTTTGATCAGATAATTAATATAAGTTATTTATTTATGTATAAATCGTAAATAATTATATATTAATCTTATACCATATACCAACAAAAATAAGAATATAAGATCCTGTTTTTTGAATCATTTGTAGCATTTTATTAATTACTTTATTTTGATTATTTTTATGGTTTTTTTCTATCTAGAAAATTTAATTTAGGTACAATAGTTTATAATTAAAAGGAAAATTGAAAGAAAAGAGGGAAGAGGATAAATTCCCTTATTTACATGATATCCATTATATTTTAGAATTGATGATATTTTTGCCAATATTGTTTTAATTCATCTAATGTTTTATTTAAAAGGATAGTATCTTTAACATTGGTTATACTGTCAATAGGCATTGGCATTATTATGTTATGTGGGATTTTCCACGTATCACATATATAAGGATCTACAAAGCATCCGTAATTTTTGAAAGTGCCGTCACTTTCTACCCATCCATAAAATGTACCAACTCTTGAATGATTCTTGTCATAAACTGTTTTATCTGTGATTTCATCAGTGGTACAGGTTGTTTGCCCGCAGGGGAATGCTTTATTCCAAAATCTACTGAAATCTTCTAATGTTTTATTTAGAGTAACCTGATGTGTGAATTCTTTTACGTAATCACTGTAAATTGGTATTAATTTACTTGTTCCTCTAAACCAAGTAGCTCTCGAGTTTTCTGTTGGTCTAACTCCAAAGAAATATCCTGGATAATCTGTATTCCAGCTGTTCCACCATTTATCTATATATCCCATTGTGTTTCCATTTACATCATTTACTTCCTTTCCTATAAATTCTTGTGGATTATTAATTTTCATATCTCACCTCACAACCTATCATAAAAGGATATTAGCTATTAATATAAATGTTTCTGAATATTATTGTAACATATGTAACAACATAAATAGAAAGTTATTTATATATATGTAATTGAATTAATTTAGTTTAATTTAATAATTGGACGGAGTCTTATTATGAAAAACATTGTATTAATGTGCTTGAAAAATAAAAAACCTGTCAAATTACATCAAAATTGTCCAAAATTCGATGCAATACCCGAAATAATTATTCATAAAAAGACACATATAAGATGTTGCAATTGCAGATTTTTATACGTTAATAATTAGTTTAAACAATTTTTATAAATTAAATAATGTTATAATGAAAAAGTTAGTGGTGAACTAATCATATGAAACGAAATTTATTGTTGATAAGTAATTCTACTCTTCATGGTAGTGGTTATCTTGATCACTGTGCTGATGAAATTAAGAATTTTTTAATAGATAAAAAAAAATGTAGTTTTTATCCCATTCGCTCGACCAGGAGGTATTTCTCATGATGAATATACAAGGATTGCTCAAGATCGTTTTAATAAAATAGGATATAAATTATCAGGTATACATGAATACAATAATCCTAAGGAGATTTTAGAAGAAGTAGAAGCTTTGTATATAGGTGGCGGTAATACATTTGTTTTGTTAAAAGGTTTATATGAAGCAGGAATTATAGAAATTATAAGAAAACGTGTTAAAGATGGGCTATTCTATATTGGCACGAGTGCTGGTTCAAACGTTGCTTGTAAGAGTATTATGACAACAAATGATATGCCAATTGTATATCCCCCCAGTTTTTTTGCTTTAAATCTTGTATCTTTTAATATTAATCCTCATTATATTGATCCTATTCAAAATAGTAGTCATATGGGTGAGACACGTGAGGTGAGGATTAAAGAATTTCTTTTCTATAACAATGAATATGTCGTTGGTCTAAGAGAAGGTTCAATGCTTCTTATAAGAGATTATGATATTATATTGAAAGGTATTAATGGTGCTAGGGTTTTTAAGAAAGATAGAGATCCATTGGAATTTCATTCTGGAGATAATCTTAGTTTTTTATTAAAATAAATTTATTTCTAAATTTTAAAATTACTTATAATTTTTTATAAATTTTGAAAATGTTTATTATTTGATCAGCTTTGGAGGTTTTATATATTTACTGTTTTTTCTTTTTTAAAATTTTGATTGGTTTCTTTTTTTTCTTAAATATATCTTTAATAAAAAAATATGACAAAATAATTGTTGCAATTATTAAGATTACTGCATCAAGAATTAAAAGATTTGCAGGATCCATTATTTCATCCCCCTAACATGAATTATATTTACTACTATAAATACAAGTAATGAAACTAAAAGACCAGGATATAATGGTTCAATTCCTGCTATATATTGTGGCCAACCCCATTGATCTAGGTTTAGATATCCATAAATCATCCATGATAGTGAAGTTCCTGATCCAAATATCATTGATGAAACAGCTGCGATCGGTGATTTCTTGCCTTTATAGAAAAAACCAAATAGAATTGGGACAATTAATGCAGATATTCCAATTGTTCCTATAGTATACCACATTGTTACAATTGATTTAAAAAATAATGCAAGAATTATTGCGAAGCCAGCTGTTATGAAAATTCCAATTTTTGTGGCGTTCATTACCTGTTTATCAGTTGCATTGGGTTTGAATATATTCTTATAAAGATCATGTGATATGTTCATTGCTCCTAGAAAAGTAAAAGAGTCAACTGTGCTCATTACAGTTGCAATTAATCCGGTTAAAAATAAACCTAAAAACACAGGTGGTAGAAGAGAGCCGGCGATTGATAGATAAGAGGTTGTTGCTTCAGCTGATAAAAGACCTGCATTATTTGCTGCTGCAGCATACATTCCTGTAAATGTTGTACAGATATCAAATAAAAACCAGAAGCCTATTGCAATAAGAATCCCTTTTTTAGGGATCTTGTCATCTTTTGAAGCGTAACATCTTTGATAAAAACCAGGATCAGCAAGAGTCCAAAAAGCAAGAAGACCCCATACAAGTATCAATTGTGTTGACCATCCTCCAGTTAAGGTTAAATGTGTTTCTGGTAGATTTGTAACTAAAAAATCAAATCCCCCATATTTTTGAACTGCGATGGGGATAATCATTGCTACTCCCGCCATCATTAAAATAAATTGAATAAAATCAGTATAAATAATACCTATAAAACCTCCTCTTATTGTGTAAAAAATCATTACTATTGAGACTACAAAGATGCTGATCCATAGTTCCCAGCCAAATAATATATTAAAAATAAGACCTAATGAGAGAATATATGCAGCTGGTGTTACCATTATAAAATTAAAAATTGATCCAAGGAATCTGGATTTTTTATCATAAAAACGTTCTAATTGATCTGGAATAGTATAAAGTTTTGATTTTCGAATTCTATTTGCTAGGAAGAAGGCAAAAAATAAATAAACCAGATACCAGAAGAATCCTTGAGTTAACCAGTTTACAAGGCCATAGTTGAAAGATAATTCCCCAACACCTAATAATCCGCCATACCAGGTTGATACTAATGTAGCTACAAATATTGGGAGAGTGAGTCTCCTTCCTGCAAGAAAATAATCATTCAAATTATGTACTTTTTTTTTTACAAAAAAACCAATTATGAATAATAAAATAAAGTAACAAACAATAATGATATAATCAATTATTGATATCTCCATTTTTTTATTAATCCCTCACCCTTATGATTAATAATTTCCCTTTCTTTAATGAAATATGTACTTTCTTTTTTATTAATTTGTTTGATATTCCAAACCAACCAAATTTTATATTTTTATTTGATATTAACCATTTCATTCCTTTATAAGATAATCCCAAAATATCAGTTAATGGTATTATTGAAATTATCTCATCTTTTTCACCAATAATATCCTTTGAATTATCTACTAGTTCAATAATATTTCTATCATCGATTATCTGGGTTTTAATTGATGATTTTATTTTATTTAGACATAGTATATTAGCAAGAGTATGATCTATTCGATAACCAATTGCACCTAATATAAGAATTTCATTTGGATTAAATGATTCAGCGAGAGATATTGCAAGTTCCATATCTGTTTTATCCTGGTCATTGTCTTTTATTATTTTTGTTTTATGATGTTTAAAAAATTCTAGAACATCTGAACTTGTTGAATCCAAATCACCAATTATATAATCTGGTATTATATCCATTTGTTTTGCATTATTAGCTCCACCGTCTGCACATATTATTAAATCCACATTTTCTAATAATTTTTTATGAAAAATAATATCATTAATTGTTCCATTTCCTATGATAACTATCTTATTTTTCAACATTTTTTCCATAAACTTTTTTTTATGCTATATTTCTTAGGACTTATTTAAAAGATATTTTATTAATAAAATCTGAATTTATGTAAAAATGTTTTTTTATTATTATAGTTTTTTATTTTTTGTATTAAACCCAGCCTTTATATTCCCAGAATGAGAAACCATATACATATACAGGATGTATGAAAAAACCTAAGTTTTGAAATGAATCATTTATATGGAAATTTATTTCCACTTTATCAACATTTATTTTATAACGATGTAAATCTATAATTTTCCATCTCAAATTTGGCCAATTATTGTATGTAAAATTGATAATGTGTTCGTTATTATTATAAAAACTGATTTTTATTTCATTAACATGTGGATTATTATTTGCTTTAATTCGAAATCCTTTTATTAATTTTGACTCGTTTAATGTTAATATCAGTGGTGAGTCGCTCCATTCGATATCTCCAATTTTTTTATAAACTGCATTTTTGTATTGTTTTTCATCTATAACATTTTCCTCACCTTTCCAGTCATTATCGATGAATCCTATAGGTGCAATCCAGTCTGTATCATAATTATTTGGAGTTACATGAATGGGGAATGGTTCTGACCAATTACTTATACGACCATTTTTATCTTTACATCTTACACGTATGTCAAATACAAAATTTTGATCTATTTTATCATGTATATTTATTCTAATCCATCGATGATTCTTAATTATTGTAGTATTAGATTTTATTTCAATATAATCTCCCCATGAATCAGGTTTAAAGGAATCTCCCCATACCCATTGAAAAGATAATTCTTTGTCTAAATTATTTTTTGGAAGAGTAGAATATTGGCCAATTTGAGGAAGTGTTATTCTTTTTAAATCTCCTGTTGGACAGGATGGAGTATTTGGCGCCCCTTTCTCCGAATATTTGAGTATATTACTATGTGATGCAATATTTTGTGGGTTTACTGCATTATGAATTCCATCACCAGTTGGTGGTTGTAGAGGACCTGGTGTTATGTCAAGATCAATGGTTCCATTACTTGTATTATAATATGACGCCCAAATTAATTCTGCGCAATACCAATTATTTGAATCTGGATCATTTTTATCATTTGGATTTGAATTTGCCCACCAACTTCCATTTCCCCAACATTTTTGAAAATTGTTATCCCCAATTTGACCTATAGCCCAGTCAACAGCTGCTTTTCTCTGACTTTCATTAATATTTTTAACTGTTGCAAAAGTACAATATTGAGTCCAGAGTTTATATTTCCATAAAGGTGTAATTTGTACTCCACTTGTTCCTCCAATTGGAGGTGGTATGCTTGAATAATCATTAGCTTCGATGAATTGATTTTCTCCAATGTACATTGCTACGTGATCCCATGAGTTGCATATATTGTGAAAAAAAGAGATGCTCTCAATAAAAATTAAATCCCCTATTTTGAAATTTTCAGGTAGTACTGGTTGCATATTTATATCTAGATTTATTAATTCAATTTTTTCTGCTGAAGATGGGTTAATGAAGAAGAATGATATAATAATTATTTCTATTATTAGAATTGCATATAATTTATTTTTAAGTTCCCTGTTTTTTATCATGTTATTCACTTAGATGTGATAATAATCATACTAAATATGATAATGAATTAACAATTGTTAATATTATATGTTTTTATCCTTTAAAAAATTTTCTTCCTTTCAAAAATATTTTTTGATTTATTAAAAATTATTTTTTTCGTTTTTTATCCTGAACTTGAAAGATAAAGATCATGGTGAACATTCCAAGTATAACTTCCACCCATTTTAGCTGAAGAGTTTACGGTTTCCCAAGATAATGTTTGAATATCACGATTAGTACCTGCAAGGACACCTGTTGGTTCAGCAAAACTAACAATTTGTTGTTTATTATATAGATTAAAACTACATGTAACCTTATCTGTTGTCCCTGATTCAGATGTTAATCTGTAAAAGTCACAATTTTCCCCCCCATCTTTTATTATTCCAAAAATAACGTTAATATCTGGGGTTAAAATATTTGCATTTGTTGATACTGTATAAACCGTAGCAACTGCATTTATAGTAACTGTAATATAATTTGGTTTGTTTAATTTTTCAAGTTCTTCACATCCACAAATTCCTAAAAAAATTAGAATTGATAATGTTATAATTATTAATTGTTTT
This sequence comes from Thermoplasmatota archaeon, assembly GCA_022848765.1. Taxonomy (GTDB): domain Archaea; phylum Thermoplasmatota; class E2; order DHVEG-1; family DHVEG-1; genus JAJISJ01. Next base: position 50,814 of record JAJISJ010000001.1, on the reverse strand, counting down.
TTCATAAATTTTATTTCCTAAATTTCTGAATCTCATTAATATTAATAAATTTAGTTGATAATATTTTATTATTTCTCTAAGATATGTTATTGTATAGAAAAATTTGATGTATATTTTAATAACCATTCACAGGTTGTACATGGGCCGTTTTTCAGGACCACCATTTAGGTTATCATTTATAAAAAGCCAACATTCTCGAAATTTTTTATCACTACATCCTGTTTTATATGCTGCACATATTTTTTTGCTTGATTCTGAACAATTAAAATATTCCCAGCAAGGCATATTTACTTGATTCTGCGTAGATGTTTCCCTTTGTATTATAACAACTCTTGCTATAACATAATAAATAAACAATTATTACTATAAATTATTTTTGGATATTTTGTTTTATATTTATTTGATAAAATCAAAAATTTTATTAATTATTTAAATATTTATTTCCTGATACTCTAATTTATTTAGTGGAGAGGATAGAGGAAGGATGGAAGAAAAGACGGGAGAATGGAAGGGAGAAGAGAGAATTTATTGATGCGAGGATGGATGTATTAATAAAATTATTATTCGTCCCCCATTCTCCAGTTTTTTACATTTGGTTTTTATATATAAATTTATCTAAAATATTCAATTGGTTGATTAATGTTGTTTAATTTGGATTTTATGTAAGGGTCAGAGTTTTATTAAGAAACTTACATTTAAAATAATGTTGCTTATTAAAAAATTAAATTATAGTTTATTGACTAATTTTTTTAAAGGGAAAGGGGAAGGGTTTTAACCCTTATTTCATTATTCCCTTTTTTCTAGGAGGAGGTAAATTATTTAATATAATTTTTTTTTTTTTATAAAGCTGCATTTGGGATGCAGCAGTATTTGAAAACTAGGTATTGAAGGTATTTGTATTCTTTTATATCCCCTATATTTTTTTTATTTGTTATTTTGACTGTATCATTTCTGTTTGTTTGTTTTTGGATTATTTGATTTATATATTTTAGTTCTTCTTCACTTCCCACTTTAACTTCCATCTTCCATCTCTCTCATCTTATATGACAATGTTTAACACTATTCATATTTAAAGCTATCGTGTTAAAAAACCATTATATACGACAATAGACGTTTTGTAATTCGTAAATATTATAAATAACATATTTTAATATTATTTCAAAACATGTATTTAATTATTGGATATTAAAAACAAATGTTTAAATACCTATTATTATAATTATATTCTATAGATTAATTATAATATGGGGAGAACTAATTATGAAAATAATGAATAATAAATTAATAGCATATGGAATAGTATTAACTTTAATACTTTCAACAGCAATAATATCTGTATCATCTGAAGGAAATGATTTAAAAAATAATGAATTAGTTAAGATCATTATTTTGGATACAAGAGAAGGCAAAATATCAGAAAGATATATTTCTTATGGTAATTATGAAGAAATATTTGAAGAAAATAATTTTCCATATGAGTTATCATTTTCTGATTATATAGAGGGTAAGATAAACACTCTATTGAGATCTAATATTTTATCTTTTGATAAGTCAAATGAACTGAGAAATGATTTAAAGTTATTAACTAGAAAAGATAATAACATTAGAAATATTTTACCATTAAACTATGATGTTCTAAATATTTTTAATGGAATATTCTTTAAATTAAAAGGAGAAAAAATTTCTTCAATATTTGATATGAATGTTTTTAACTTTCCTATATTAAATACAAATATAACAGCTTTATTCTCAGGATATAGCGAGTTTCAAGGATATGGGTTCATATTTTCAATTGGATTTCTAGGAGTTCAAAATATATTTAAGTATTCATTAATAGGTCAACCACATTTCCCAGAAATAAATGGTGCAATGATAGGATTTGTCGGTATACTTATAATATCTGAAGGAATTGAAACAGATAATTTAGACTCAGATATTATTGGAATTGGAATGAATGTTCTAACGTATTGGAATCAAGTTGAATAAGGATTAATTTGATTAAATACCTGGGATTATATCAAGAAAGCTACCTGGCATATTTCTCCAATATTAAGTTAATATTACAAACAACTTCCAAATAATTTTATTATTTTTTCAACTTGTTTATTTTCTGTTAATAATGTTATTACATCACCGGAAAAGATTTTTCCTTCATTTGATGCGATATATATTTTGTCTTCCCGTTCAATCGTAAGTATTATTGTGTTTCTTGGTAAATTCAATTTGTTTATATATTTTCCACATAGAATTGAATTTGGATCTAATGATACTCTTATTATTTCAGATGATTTACCAATATTTAGGAAATTTTCGATGGTTGGTTGTTCAATTGCTCTAAATATTTGTTTGGCCATAAGATTATTTGGATCCTTTATTAATCTCACATTTTTCTCCAAATATAGGGGGATGCTTTCTTCTCTGTTAACTATTGATACAAAATTTTTGATCCCCATGTTTTTTGCAAGGGAGATAACCATTAAGTTTGTTGAATCATCATTTGTTGTGGTAACAAGCACATTTGCTCTGTTTATCTCGCATTCTTCAAGAACATCGTTTTTTGTTGCATCACCATTAATAACGACGATATCATGCTTTTTAACTATTTTCTCACATTTTTCTAGGTTTTTATCTATTACAACAATAGAATGTCTCTTTTCATTTCGAATAATATCAACAAGAGTTTCTCCTATGCCAGAGGCACCTATTATTACAATAAACATGTTTTTATCCCGCTATAATCATTTATTATTTTTATTTCTAAATACAACTTCTGTGTGAGGATATGCAATTTCACCATTTTTTTCTCTTCTAATGCGATTAAATATTTCTCGTGTAATTTCTGTTGTTATTTGATTTCTTTTTCTTACTATACTTTTATATCGAATAGTTATGTCAACTCCTGAATCTTTAAATTTTATTCTATTATGAGGTTCTTGATTTAATTTTTTTGGATGATCTAATTTATAGGGGAGCATTATTTTTTTTACTGATTCAATAGTTATTTTTTCAGCCTTTTCTAAATTACTTTCATAGGTTATTGCAACAGTTACGTCATCTAAAATATATTCATCTTTTTCGGTATAATTTATTACTTCTTCATCAAAAATTATTGATGTAGGTAGCATTACTGTTCTACCAGATTTTTCTTCTCCGTCTATTGTTCCACCAATTTCATTTAGAAATATATGAGTTAAGGTAATATCTTTAATATCTCCTTTAACATCAGATATTATCACTCGATCTCCTATGTGATTCTAATATCACAATAGGGATTTAAATGTTAATATATTTTCTTTTTTTAAAAAAAATTTTAAGGGTTAATATTCTTATGTATGAAAAGAAGATAGTTAAATGTATTAATCATTTTTGGGATATTAAAATATAGTGAAAAATCAATTAGGTTTTAATATATGAATATAATTTATAGTTATTGTAAATTTATTAAGGTGATCGGATGGATGAGCTTTTATATTCTATTGAAATAAGTAAAAGTGATACAAGTTTTATTGGAAAGGTTTCAAATAATAATAATGAACTTAAACATTTTAAAAATGAATTTTTTGATGGATTGTTGCAGGATATTGTAGATGATATTACCCTTGATTTTGATACAGCTAATGAAAATCCAAAAGATTTTTTTGATGATATCGATTAATTATAATATATTAAATATCTGAATACTAATTATAATATGGATTTATACAACTTTTCGGGAGGGAGAAAGGGAACAATAAAAAAAGATTAGATTTTGAATAATAGAATTGCCCCCTTTCTACTTGATTTTGGCATCCATTAATTGTTTATATAAATTTCTATAACATATTATAAATTTAATTTTAAATATTGTAGAAATATTTTTTATTTCTCCATAGATTGTGATGTTTGAGAAAAACTTGTATATTTAAAATTATCAATTACTCATCCAATTATTTAATCATATTTCTCTTTAATTGAAATTATTTTAATAATTCTTTTAATCAACAATCATTCTAATCTTACAATTCCTTCTTTTTTGACAACTATAATATAAAATTGCGCTTATAGTACTTATTAAGAACGCTGATATTCCCATCCAAAAAGGGTTAGATACTTTTAAAATATAATATATTATTGAAAAAATAATCAATAAGGTTCCAAATATTAGAAATCCAATGAAAAGTGTATTTCCAAGAATTGAAGATTCCTCTTGATATTTTAAAATTGAATTTATTATCTTATCATCAGTTTTCTTTGATTTAGTATTTGTTTTTTAGCCATATTTAAAATATTTATATGTTTTTTAGCATATTAACATTTTTGTTAATAATGAAACTTATTTTTTTATTTCAATTGAAGCAGTTGTATCAAAGGGGTTTGTTCTCATAGATAATGAAAATAGATATGGGTAATTATTTTTCAGATGTTGCATATAACTTAGCCATTGCAATACAAGATGTTTGTAACATCTTTCTATATCAATTCTTATATGGTTTCTATCAGTTTCAATTAATTTTGATATGTTTTTTCTATATTCTAGTTCTTCATATAGATGGAATACGGTTCTTAATAATTCTGTAAAGGATTCGTGTTCATATAATATAGGATTTTCTAATAATCTTGTTAGAAAATCTCCCTGAGTAACTATTAATTCTTTTAGTTCTTTTAAATTAATTTTATTAATATCAATTTTGTATTTCTGTTTTTTCAATACTTTTGATATTTGAGTAAAATTTTTGTCTGACCATTTTTCATCTACTATTAACATTTTTTTAATATCATCTAAATTTGGATCCGTGTCAGAAAATCTTGTAAGAAGTTTTACACCAACTACACTAAAAAATACCCCTATTAACATATTTAATTTTTCTAATTTTTCTTGTAGTTCTTTTTTATTTAGTAGGCTATGTATTACCAAGGTTACAAGTAATATTTCAAAGAATACAAAAGCTATATCTCCAATCATATAAATAAAAATGTGATGAGGATCTCTAAAAATTATATAATGAATAATATAAACAAGAATCGATAGTATTATCAATATACTTCCAAGGACAATTTGCCATCTTATATTTTTCATAATATCATAATAACGAATTATAGTTTTTAATATTATTATTTTTTATTTACTATTTTCATTGATTTTATTTATAGCTATAGCCCTTATAACATTTATAATTATATTAATGGATGTTTACTATATTAATCTTAATTTCATCTCTAGTTTCAATTTTAATTTAGTAAAAATAGAATAAAATTTATTTAAGTATTAAGCTATTTTAGTAGACGCTAATATCTTTCTTAAGGTATCAACACTGAATATTGTGCCTGCACAGCCGTTTTTTAGAAGAGGTATTGCTTGAGCTGGGATTTTTAATTTGAATAAACATGAATTAGCTAATTTTATTTCATCGGTACATGCAATACCAACAACGCCTTCATATCTTTTCTTATCAAAAATCTTGCTTAAACAAGACGCGCCTGGTAAGATATAAACATCATATCCTTCGGTTTTTGCAATTTTTGTTGCCTGGTTAACCATACAATCATTTGAACAGTGTCTACATTCATAGGAAGAAGTTTCAATTTTAAACTCAGCCTTACAATTAGAATCCATATATTTTCTACAACAGTGAGGTAGGAATAGTGCTCTTTTATGAGATTTATCAAAATAATTTCTAAGGTGAATATTTTTTAATTGGATATCGATTATATCTTGAATAAGCATTTTCGCATTATCAAATGTTAAACCAGATAAATTATCTACATCAAATTTTTTTACAAATTTTTCAGCAATATCATTTGTTTCTTCTATATTTGGATTTGATTCGCAAAATTCATATGTTTCGATAAAAAGATCTTTTGGTAATTTTGAAATATCGAATGTAAATTTATAAGCCATATTATGTACCCTATAGAATACTGTAAATATTATTTATATATAATGTTTATTATTCAATTGTAGCCAATAAAATAATCCTATTTGTTATAATTTTAATTTCCCAATTTAATTTAATGATAAATAATATAACTTATTGAAATAAGTTAAGATCTATATATCCATTAAATGACAATGGGATAGATTGATTAGTCCCTTCAATAGAAAAATCACCCTCAATTGTTATCAATAACCAATCTGGAAATATTTTCCCATTCCCAAATTTTATTAATGTTATATAAGGTATTTTAATTTCTGTTGTTAACACAACTTCATTTTTTGAAGGTATTGTACTTTCTTTCATATTATTTTTTACTAATATCTCAGTTTCATTATTTGTTACTTTGGAAACAATGCATACAAGATTAGTGGCTTGTAAAGGAATCTCGCTTGGGTTATATACGATTAGTCCAACATTTGTTAATATGCCATCTATTTTTAATTTAAATTCCCCGGAAATTGAAAAATCCATTGTCCCATTAATCAATAATAATTCTTGAATATCAGGGATGTCAAATTTGGTTGTTGAAGATATATTTATTATTTTTTTAAAACCAGCTATATTAGCTCCTACTTTTGCTTTAAGATTAATTTTTATTTTATCAGCATTAAGAGTTTCATATGATAAATTACCATTAATTGAAAAATTATTGTAACTATTTGGGTTTATATTACCAGAAATAATTTCAAAATTTCCAACATTTTTATTCAATTCAGTTTCAACATTTAATAAAATATCATCCATTAATATCTGAAAATTATTAGGATTAAAAACAATTATCTCCCCAAGAAGAGATATTCCATTTTCAACGACTTCTGATATCTCTATATTTATGTTTATATCTGGAGGAGTAATGTTTGAAATTATATCCCCCAATTGTGAAATTATTGTTATATTAATTGGAACTATTTTGTGAATTATCCCAAAAAAGTTGAATCCAATTTTACCTGATATCTTATTTATGATAGGTTCAAAATCATAATTATTAAAAGAAAAATTTCCATTGTTAATAAAAGTAGAATTAGATGATCCTGCAACTTCACCACCAATTATTTGCATATTTCCAAATTCCAATCCCTCCTCAGTTGTACATTCGATTTGAAAATCTTCAATAATTATTGAAAAAAAGTTTGGATTATTGATATTAATTCTAATTTCAATTATAATTTCTTCTTCGTTTAACTCTAATATCTTAATACTAGTATCTATATCAGGAGCTTCAATTACTGTTATAATGTAAAATAATACACCTCCGAATAATAAATTTAAAATTATTAATATTATTATAATTAATACTCCTTTATTTGATTTCATAGATTTTCAATAAATATTATTATTTATTTTTAATATTTAAACTTGATTAAATTGATTATTAAAAATATAAATAAAAAATAATATCTAAAATTCTAATTTATAAGACGTATTGATTTCAACTGAAGATTTTAGCATATACGTAATAGGACAATATTTATTCTGGGAAAGTTCAATAGCTCGCTCGATATGGTTTGAGTTAAGATCTTTTCCTCGAAATAAAAATTCAATATGGATTTTCGTAAATACTTTAGGATGATCTTTTGCTTCTTCAGCATCAAGATGAAGTTCAAAATCTGTAAATTTCATTTTTTTCTTATTTAAAATCGTTACAACATCACTTCCCGTACAAGTGCCAAGTGCTAAAAGAAGTAGTTCTTTTGGTCTTGCTGCTGCTTCTGATCCATCAAATTCTTTTGGTCCATCTATTGTAACCCAATGATTACTATCTGTTTTTCCAACAAATGATATTCCTTTAATTTGTTTGATAATTGCTTTCATAATATGTTTTCAAAAGATAATAACATTTGTAGACTAATAAATCTTCTTTTGCTGATGTTTGATATACATGATGTTTTAAAATTACGTAAGAGACAAAAAATGAATAATTTAATTTCTGATTATTATAACGTTTATGTTAGTATTATAACTGTATTAATAGGAACATATTTAAACCAGATAATATATTATTAACAATTGTTAAGTGGTAATTATATGTTGAAAAATAAAATATTAATTTTACTAGTTTTGTTAATATTATCATTTCAAGGATTAATCGGATGCGTTGAACAAGATTCAGGGGATATATCAATTATTGGAAAAGGGGATTATGGTACTATTCAGAGTGCAATAAATGGCGCATCTAACGGTGATATTATACAAGTATCTCAAGGTCAATATAATGAACTTCTTGTTATTGATAAATCAATAAGATTAATAGCAACTACTAAAAATTCAACAATATTAAATTATTCAGGTAATGAAACAGATATATCTATTATTACAATAAATAGTGATAATTGCCTTGTTGATGGATTTAAAATAATTAGTAATAATGAATCATTAAACTCAAATGGTATAAAATTGATATCATCTAATAATATTATTACTAACAATATTATTCAAAGTAATAATTATGCAATACTTCTTGAAAATTCTAATAACAATGAGATTTCAAATAATATCCTTTTAGATAATAGAAATGGGTTATTTATGGCACATTCAATAAATAATGATATAATCTCAAATAATTTTTCAAGCAATACAGATTATGGAATCTACGCATCATCTCAATCTAATAATAATCTATTCAATTTAAACATATTTTCAACTAATGCTAATGGAATAAGAATAAAGGGTTCGCAACAAAATAAAATTGAAAAGAATATAATTAGAAATAATGATAGACGAGGCATATATTTATGTTGTGGAGCGGTCAATAATATTGTTTTTAACAATACAATTATTGATAATAATCCTAATGCTGATGATAAATATGATAACCAATGGCATTTCAATATGATTGGAAATTACTGGAGTGATTATAAATCTAAATATCCTAACTCCATTGATGAAAATAATGATGGATTCTGGGATACACCTTACACTATATATGAAGATACCAGCGATTTATTTCCATTAATAGAACCAATAACAAACTTATAGTTTCCTAATTTTAAATTATTCCAATTGTTTTAATGATTCTTGAAAAACAAAATCTGATATTATCAATAGTTATTTATTTTAAGTAGAAATCTTTTCATAGTTTGTATGAAAAAAATGCCTTGTGAGAAGGCCATATGGGAAACAATTCCAATGATTAGGAAGGGAATTGCATGTTGCATGATCCATGATTTTGGTTTAACTCAAAAAGAAGCAGCTGAAATGTTAAATATTACTCCCGCTGCTGTAAGTCAATATAGATGTAATAAAAGAGCAGATAAGGAAATAACAGATCCTTCAATTTTTAATGAGATTAAAATATCAGCAGAGTTAATAATCAATAAAGGTAGTCCTTTTTTGGAACAAGAGATCTGTAGACTATGCAGATTAATGAATAATAAAAATAAATGTCCAATATGATAAAATAAAATTATCCAATATTTTTATATGTTATCTCCATTTTCAATTCTAATATCAGTTTCATTTATATCATCTGCATCACTATAACGAAAACATAAATCAGCTGCTTTTTTTATATCATCCTCACCTTTATTCTTTCTTAATAAAACAATAGGGCTCCCATAATTTTTTACTTCCAATAAAACGTCATTTTCATTAAAAAATCGTAATAGGATTTTATTTTCTTCTTCATTTCTACCTACAACAATTTTTGCTCCGCTATCCAATCTAAAATGACGCCCATATTTTAAAAGCTGAATATCCTTTATTGTATCCTCACCATTTTCAAATGATTCCTTAATTCTTTTAGAGAATTGCGGATCTGTAAGCCTACACCCTCCTGCTGGGCAAGGATAATCCTTTATACCATATGCATCTGCTAATTCCATCTGAGGTAAACGTCTCCTACCTTGAATATTTAATAATTCCTCACGATCAATCCATTGTCTTTCTTCAGGTATTGTAGGTTGTAATAATTTTGAGGATAATGGTCGAACAACCATGTTTTCTAAACCTGCCTCTTTCTCAATAATTTTCAAAGCTTTTTTATGTTGAGACATAGGCCTCTGACCAAGAACTTCTCCTGTAAAAATAAATTTTGCTCCTATCTTTTCCATATATTTTTTTGCTTTTTTAAACATAAAAATCCTACAATCAATACAAGGATTCATATTTCGCCCATAACCATGTTTAGGATTTTTTATCATTTGAATATATTCTACACCTGTAGGTATTATTTTAATGGGTAAATCATAAAATTCTGCTACTTTTTTCGCCTCATGCCTACATCCCTGTCGAGTGCATGTACAAAATGGTGAATAAAAATTCAATACTGTAACATCAATGCTTTGGTCTATCATTAATTTTACAGCAAGTGTACTATCAAGACCTCCTGAAAGTAATCCAACCGCTTTAATCTTCTTTTTTTTCTCCATATACGCCCAATATTAAATATTTATAATCCAATATATTTTGCATAAAGTGATTTCGCCATTTTTTTATCATTTGTACCTATTATAATTGCTCTACCATCTCTAAAAATATTTATCTCATAATCATTTATTTTAACTCTTAGTACCATTGGATGAATATCAACTTTACCTACTTTTTTTAATCTAAAAAGTAAATCTTCGAAAGAAATTGACATTTTATTTTCAGGAGTTATTTGAATAGCCCCAGAACCACATATTGAAATAATTTCTTCTTTTTTCTCTTTTTTTAAATATTCAAAATTATGTTTCCCACAACATTTACAATTCTCTCTTATTTTTATTTTATAATTGTTGAAATCATGAGACCAAATGTTGTATACTATCAAACCATTGTTTATTTCTTTATTAAGGATTATTTTTATTGCTTCAGTACTTTGAATATTTGCTATCACATTTGGAATTGTATTTAAAACTCCAATTGTATCACATGTTGGTAGAGATCCGGGTTTTGGAATGTTTTCTATTAGACATCTTAGACATGGTGTTTTATGTGGGATAATATTCATTGTCATTCCTTCTGTTTCAATAGCCCCCCCATAAATCCATGGTATATCGTTTTTCACACATGCATCATTTATTAAAAACCTTGTTAACATATTATCTGTTCCATCTAGAACAATTTTTGTTTTTTTTATTATTTTCTCGATGTTTTTATTATTTATATCATCTACAATTGAATTAATTCTTATTTCCGAATTAATGTTTTGTAGTTTCTCTGATAGGACTGAAGCTTTTGGTAATCCTACATCTTTTTCATCATATAGATTTTGTCTTTGAAGATTATTAAGTTCGATTATATCTCTATCAACAACAGTTATTTGACCAATTCCACATCTTGCTAGATTGTTTGCAATATTAGTTCCAAGCGCTCCACATCCAATAATAGTTATCTTACTTTCTGCTATTTTTTCTTGACCTTCATTTTGTATTTTATTTAGCAGTATTTGTCTACTATATCTATTATTTTTTATCATATTAATGTCCATTATTATAATATATATCAATTAACAATTGTTAATTAAGTATGTTTTTATTATATATATAATTTGAAGTTAAAAATTAAACTGTATCTTACTAATTATGATATAGATTAAGATAATTCATTTGGAACATTTTCATAAGCAAAGATTTATATTATATTAAAACAATTATAAAAAACAATTGAGGTGATAAATAGATGAAAAAGAAAATATTTGCAATATCATGTATGATGCTATTTATGTTAATGTTAGTAACAATACCTAGCATCAATGCTGAAAAGACAATGGAAACACCAACGTCATTATTCAATTAAATGAGATTAGCTCATATAAAAATTGAAGGAACAGGATCTTCTTTTGTTATAGCAAATGATTTTGTTTTAGGCTTTGGAAGAGGTGCATTTATGAGATTTAAACTTAATGAAGACAGTCATATTGAAATTAATAAATTCCTAGATACATCAAACAATATTATTCTTGATGGCAGTCATGTTATCACTATATTTGGTTTTATCGGTTATTATCAAGAAACCGAAGAACAAATTACTTTAAATGGATTTACAGCACTTGTATTCTGGAGATAAAAGTTTAAATAAGAAATTTGAAATAAGTTTAAAATAAATTATATTATATATTTTCCATTGGAAATAAAAGGGATAAAATAAGTATTTTAGCCATATCTTTAGCTTTATAGTTTTATTTCTTAGTAATTTTTATATTGGATATTTGACAAAATCAGTAAAAGTTACTATTATTGATAATTAAATTTTTATTTAATATGATATAATAATTTGTTTTAAAAAACTCATGAGAAACAAAATATTGTGATCAATTTTATATATCGTTAATATTATTTTTATATTTTTAAGAACATTTAAATGTATATTTGTTATTTGATAATTGAGGGACTATTATGAAAAAGCAAATTTCAACTATTATAGTATTATTGATGTTATTAAATTCAATTTGTATGATAGTAAATTCGCAAAAAATTGAAGACAAATCAGAATATATAGAATTGAATAATTATGAATTCTCAAACATAAAAATAAGGAATCATCGAAATATTTTACAAATATATGAGTTGGATATTATTGATTTATTAACGAGTCATATCTATACAACCTGTAATGGATATGAGAAAACTTCTGAAACATTTTTTGCTTTGTCAAATGAAATAAATGTTGATGGGGACGATAATACTGGCATTAATGGAAATGATATTAGGGTACAATATCTGATTTTACCCTGGTTTGATATGAATCCTGATTTATCCATTGGTCTAAAATTTTTATTTAATGTAGAGAGGATAGGTGAGGAAATAAAAAATAATGACTTCAATCTTTCTGCTTCAATTGGAAATGAAATTATTTCAATAGGTTATTATTCACCTGATAAAACAGGTAACGAGATTCCAAAAACAATTAGTTTTTCACTATTAGTTTTCATTAATACTAATAATGGGGAAAAAGGTTTAAAATTTAATATCAACCCTACCTATGAATCATCAATTGATAATAAGGAAATACTTCTTTTTGGGAAAAACTTTGACTCAGAAGATGATATTAAAAGAGAGTATTATTTTTCGTTTAATCCATCAACCGAATCGGAAATAACTATAACCTCCACAAGAAATGAAGGTGAATGGAATTATGAATTCATACGAAATAGTAATTATAATATAGATTTTACAAGTCGTTTTATTGAAATTGATAATGACATTACAAAGGATACTGTCATTAGATTTTTTTCATTTCCAAAGGATGTTAGTTTTAATCTTTTATTGACACCTTTTTCTAATAAGGGCGGTAGTTTCAAATACCAAAGTGATTCAATGTATGATACACGTGTTCAAATTCATTCAAATAATTTGGGTATTTGCAAATATGCAATTATAAATAATATTCCCAGAAAACTTATTGCAGAGTGGCTCCCCATTCGTGAGAATGGATATTATCATCTAACTATAGATTCGGATGGAACTGACATTAGTCTTTTAGATTCATTAGTTAACCCTACAATAAATCTCTCCCTTAATAGCGTCACTGATTTAAATATGACAGCATATTGGAATTTTACAAATCCTGGTGATTTTAGGATTATAAAAGAACCATCGCTAAATATTGATATTAGTGTAATACTAGGTGAATGGGAGTTTTTACTTAATGCAAAACCTATAGCTGAGGATATAAAAATATCATGGCTTACTGATATTACAGGTTATCTAGCTTATGATACTAATTGGCAGCCGTTAAATCAAATGGATCTTTTAATTAAAGGTAGTGCCCTTGGAATTCGAGCAGTTGCAGAAGTGTTTAAATCACAAGATTTTAGATTGGATTGGACAATTTGGCCTCCTTTAGAATGGAATTTGGAAAGAAGTGGAGAAGTCGATCATATATCACTTCTAATCGAAGTTTATATCGAAGGTAACTGGCTCCGCCTTTGGCCATGGTGATTTTTTTCAAAAATTATTTATAACGCTTGTTACAAATATATTAGGTGGAGATGGATTATTACTTTTAGGATTCTCTCTCCTTAAAGTTTGAGGTCATACTTTAAACCTCCATCTCCCTTTAATTTCATTTGAATCTTAAAAAAATTTTTACTACTTACCGTTTGTCCAAAATGTGCTAAAATATATGGACTAAATTATGCAGTAGCATTTGCTCAAATTGAATGATACAATTTTATAAGATATAAAAAAGTAAAACTTACTACAAATATTGGTTCTAATCCGTATTTAGGTTTTAAAAAATTGACTTTATCAGTTGATGAATATGAATTACTTTTGTTGTTTTAAGAGATATTGTGAGAGTTATATATTAAAAATATAATGTATGTTTATTTTAATTTATAATATTTCATTAATATCCATTGTAATGATTTATCAGGAATAATACGTTTTAGATAACATATTAATATCTGTGTAAAAGATCCGACTTTATATCTTAATTTCGGGGAAGTATCATTAATGATATGTTCAAGTAAGTGAGCAACTTTATCAGGTGAAGGCCCACCTTGTTCATCTTTTTCAACAACATCTATCGTCATAATAGCTCTTTTTTTATATACTGATTTTTTTAATAATGCCGAAATTTTCTCTCTCTTACTAGTAAATAATGTTTTTATATCCCCCGGTTCAATCAAAACAACTTTTATTCCAAAAGAATCTACCTCCATTCTAAGAGCTTCAGTCCATCCTTCTAAAGCGAACTTAGATGCGCAATATAATCCTTGAAAAGGTAAACTAATCAATCCTCCAATTGAACTAATATTTATAATATATCCATAATTTTGTTTTCTCATAAATGGTAAAATTTCTCTACAGATACGATGAATTCCAAAAAAGTTAGTTTCAAATTGTTCTTTAGCTTTAATAATCGATGTATCTTCAATTGAACCAGATATGCCATATCCTGCGTTATTTACTAGAATATCAATACGACCCGCCTTCTCTAAAACATATTTAATTGTTTTTTCTACTGATTCGTCATCATTAATATCCATTGGAATCATTTCAAAAGAATTACTTGTCGATTTGTTGGCTTGTCTACTTGTTCCAAAAACATGATATCCCTTATGATTCAAGAATTCCGCGCATGCTTTCCCAATTCCAGAGGATGCACCAGTTATTAATACTATTTTATTGGTTTTTTTCATGTTATCCCTTAAAATTATACTATTTTTAATTTCTTACCTACTTGAGTTATTATATCTAATGATTCATCAATGATATCATTATTCATTGTCGCCATATAAGATGTCCTTAATAATTCCCTACCTTTTGAAACAGCTGGTGATCTAATTGGATTAGTGAAAATACCTTTAGGTTTATAGTAAAAAAGTTTTTTAAAGAATTTATATGTTAACATTTCTTTACCAATAACAATAGGTATAATTGGAGTGAGTGAGTTTCCAATATCAAAATTAGCATCTTTTAAGCCTTTTCTCATTCTTTCAGCAAGATCTAAAACCCTTTTTGAGTATGAATCATCATTTTCAAGAATATCTAAAACAGCAAGAACTGTTGCACAATTTGCTGGAGGTATACTTGCTGAAAAAATAAATGCTCTTGAATTATGTCTTAACCAATTACATATTGCCTTACTTGATGCAATATACCCCCCACATGATGCAAAGCTTTTAGAAAAAGTACCCATAATTATATCAACTTTTTCAGTAAGATTAAAATGAGATGCAGTACCCCTACCGTTACCAAGGACCCCGACAGAGTGCGCATCATCTAGAAAAATAAATGCATCATTTTCGTCTGCAATTTCAACAATTTCATCTAAAGGACATATATCACCTTCCATTGAGAAAACACCTTCTGTTACTATCATTGCTTTTCCTTTCGGAATTTTTTTAATAATACCCCTTAGCTCATCCATGTTATTATGACCGTATATTGCCTTATTCCCCTTTGTCATTCTTGAAAGTACAATTCCATCAATTATAGAAGCATGATTTAATTCATCAGAAAGAACCCATTGATCTTTTTCCCCTATTAATGATGATAATGTACCAATATTTGCTTGCATACCTGTTGAAAATATTACACAATCTTCTTTACCAAGAAATTTTGCTAACCGTATTTCAAGTTCCTTATGTATTTGAAAAGTACCATTTAATAAACGTGATCCAGTTGTACCTGAACCATACTTTTCTATGGCATCTATAGCAGATTTTTTTACTATTGAATTAGCAGTCATACCTAGATAATTATTGCTACCAAGCATTATAATTTCTTTATCATCCATTCTTACAATAGGTTCTTGTTCTGAATTAATAACATTAAAATATGGATAAAAACCAAATGTTTTAGCAATTGTTGGTAGACCAAATCTCTGATATTTCCTACATTTTTTATTAAAACTATCCATATAAGGAAAAATTATTTTCTATTACTTAAAACTTATTTATTAAATAAGATTATAATTTTAAAAAAAAATTATTTCACATTTTTTAATTTCCTTCTCATAATTTTCCCAACCATTGAACGTGGAATCTCTGATGTATATTCAATGATTTTTGGAACTTTATATGGTGCAAGATATTTCTTACAGAATTCACGTATTTCATCCAAAGATATCTCTTCACAATTATCTTTTTTAACAAGGATAGCCTTAACAATTATTCCTTTTGAAGTTTTTTCAGATATAACAGCTGTATCCATGATACTAGGATGAGATTTTAGTATTTTTTCCACTTCATTAGGCCAAACATTAAAACCTGATACTATTATCACATCTTTCAATCTATCAACAATCTTATAATAACCTGTTTCATCTTTACAAGCTACATCACCAGTTTTTAGCCACCCTTTACTTATTGTTTCATTAGTTGCTTTTTCATTTTTCCAATAACCTTTCATAATTCCTGGACCTTTAACCCAAAGTTCGCCTTTTTTATTATAATCGGTTATTTCTTCATTTGTATCTGGTTTTACAATTTTTGCGTAAGTATTTGGAATTGGGATTCCAATTGACCCAATTTTCCTATCAAATCTATTCGGAGGATTAATATGAGAAACAGGTGATGCTTCTGTTAATCCATATCCTTCTATTAATAAACAATTAGTTTTATTCTCAAATAATTTCACTGTTTCATCTGGTAATTCTTCACCACCTGAGCAGCATACATGAATTGATGAAAAATCATATTTTTTAATTTTTTTATGAGCAGCCAATTTTTGAAAGAGTAGCGGAACACCAAAGAGGAAATGAATTTTATATTTACCTATTATATTCATTATCTCTAATAATTTTCTTGGATCAGGTATTAGATATATTTCTGCTTCATCGATTATCGGCCATATAAAGGATGATGTTAATCCAAAAATATGAGAGAATGGTAAAACAGCAGCAACTTTTATTTGTCCTTTTGGTTGTGATTCAAGTCCAATTTTCCATTTTTGTAACAATACTGCTTGAGAAACAAGATTATAATGTGTTAACATCGCACCTTTAGGTTCCCCTGTAGTTCCACCTGTATATTGTAAAACTGCAATATCATCTTGTGGATTTATTTTGGTTTTAATTTTTATGTTTTTCCCATTTTCAATTAATTTTTCATATGATAAAGAGTTATCAATAATTGGATTTTTTCTAGCTTTAAATATTTTATATAAATACTTCTTTAAAGATGGTAACTCCTCAGCAATTGAACTTATAATTATATTTTCTATATTAATTTCTTTTTGAATTGATTTTATTTTTTCTGAAAAAATATCTAATGTTATCATAGCTTTTGGTTGGCAATCATTTAAAAGTTGTATTATTTCTCTTGGAGCATATAATGGATTAAACGATACAAATATGGCCCCTAAAGATTGAACTGCTAGAAAGGTTGTATAAAATTGTGGACAATTAGGTAGTAATACCGCTACACGATCCTGTTTCTTGATTCCAATGTCTTGTAAAGAATTACTTAATCTATTAACTTCTTCTTCAATTTTTTTATATGTTTTAATTTTTCCTTTAAAATATAATGCAGGATTATTTTGATTTTCCTCTACGCTTTTTCGGAATAATGAAATAAGATTCAAATTTGGAATCTCAACTTCTTTTGGAATTTGTTTATTGGAATTAATATTATTTTTAGGCATATATATTCAGAAGTTATCTATTAGTATAAATTATTATTCTAACATTTTACTAATTTTTTTAAAATTGTAAAAAAATATTTATTCAAACATTTTTACATGTTTATTATGATTTTTTAATTGATTTTTTAAATCATTTTATATTTACATATATGGATGTTTTATATATGCTTAAAATAAGAGATGCCCAATTAAATGATTTGGATGAGATTACAAAGATTTATAATTGGGCTATTCTTAATACAACTGCTACTTTTGACAATATACCAAAAACCATTGATGAACAAAAATTATGGTTTAATGATCATGGTGATAAAAATCCTATAATTGTTGCAGAATTAGATGGACATATTGTTGGTTGGGCCTCTCTTGGTAAATGGTCGGATAGATGTGCATATTCAGGTACAGCTGAGATATCCTTATACCTAAAAGATGGTTTTATGGGTAAAGGAATTGGGAAAAAATTAATGGAAAGTATTATTAAAAAAGGGGAATCTGCTGATTTGCATGTTCTTATAGCTAGAATTACAGAAGGGAATGAAAAAAGTATTCATATTCATGAATCTTTTGGATTTGAACAAATTGGAATAATGCGAGAAGTGGGGAGAAAATTTGGAAGATTATTGGATGTTTTTCTAATGCAGAAGATATACTAAAATTTTATTTTAGTAAATCTTTGTTTCTAAACATTATGATACTTAAAATTTGATGATTATAACTTCCCCTTATGAATTTAGTTGGAATAATTAATCTTTTTGAAGATATAATATCAAGATAAAATTAATCGAAATTACTGCATATATAATTGAGAATCACATAGGAGTTTGGAGTTTTTTAATAAATTTATTTTTTCTTAAATAATAATTTTATAATTATTATAATATAATTGGAGAAAATATGAAAAAAATAGTTTATTATTTTGTTTAGCATTAGTATTATTTATTTTTTAATGTTTTTATAATTATTCGAAAGATATAAATGATAAATATTTATTCATATTTATAGGAGAATAATGAAGTGGCGAGAAAAATTGTTGTTTTTGGCATCCTTTTCACATTAATCATTATTGGTTATATAACAGCAGCGGAACAAATAGAAATAAATGATAATGTATTAAATCGTGGGGGATTCGAAGCACAATTAGGATTACGGAGAGATGATAGACCTGCTTCCTATCTTGATGGTAGTTATAATATGAGGGGGAGAATTCGAGTAGTTAGAGGAACATTTTCAACTTCTGATATCGAAGGTAGATTTCTCGGTACCTTTTTTGGCAATACATTTTTTATGAAAATACCTGTACGTAGCGGTACTCAAACTATATTTGGTCGAATTAGAGTTAGTGACGATTATTCAACTTTTAGTGGTAGTTGGAGTAGTAGAGGTATTGATATTCAGGGATGGATTTCCGGAGATTTTATAACAAGAGAATAAATTAAAAATAATCATCTCCCCTATTTTTGATTATAAAAATATTTTAAATTGATTTTTACTTGTTGAAAATATTTTGTGCAGGGCATCCAAGTTCCTTTTGTTTACAATATTTACAAGCAAATGAACCACGTATAAAACCCGTGCCCCCAAAAAATATTATCACAAGAAGTATAATCAAACCAAGAAGAACAAATGAAAAATCATAAAATAATAAGATTATACCACCAATAATTGGAATGACCACAACAAAAAAATCAGGGATTAAATCATACCAAGAAATTTTCTTTTCTATAAATCTCCCTGATTTTCCTTTTTTTGTAAATAATGGAGCGATCTTCCCTTTTCCTAATCCGCAAATTTTCCCATAATAATAGCAATCTCTACAACTCCTAAAAATAACTAGTAATTCAATACTAATACAGTAAATCAAATATAAGATAACAATTAAACATCCAAATCCACTCAAAATAAATGCCCCTAGAATATAACCATTTATTGATATAATAATAGTAATAAATGGGATCCACAAAGGAAAGTTCTCATAGGATTCTAATTTTTCCATATATTCAATATAAACCTTATCGTTGTTTTTAAAATTGTGATTTATTTATCATATTATCATATATTTTTTCTAATCTTCTGCATAATTCAAAGATAAATAAGTTATTAACCATTCAAATAATTTATTTACTAAATGTTTAATTATACTTTTACAATTTAACAGTTGGTTTAAAAATGAATGAAAATAATCAAAAGATTTTAAAAACTGAAATATCACATGAAAAAGCAGTTATTAAAGCATTATTAAATAATGCACGAAAATCAAGTATAACGATCGCAAAGGAAATAGGATTAACAAGACAAACAGTTTCAAAAATAATAAACAAACTCGAAAAAGATGGAAGAATATGGGGATATGCAACAGTAATAGAACCAGAATTATTAGGTAACCATTTTTATCTAGTTTTATTAAAATTTAAAGAAGATATTGATAAGGGGGAACTTATGAAAAACATATCTACTTCAGGTACATTAATTCAATTTACAGAGGAATATTTTAGATACAGCTCTTACTTACATGGAAAATTTGATTTTATGACAAGTTTTTATGCGCCAAATATTATCGAAGCAGAAAAAAAAGTTAACAAAATGCTTAGACCCTTTAGAAAATATATTTCAGAATTATATATTCATCAGGTTCTGATAACATTCAGAAGAATGGGAATAATAAACCCAAACATAACGAAAGAAATCAATGAACATTTTTAACATTTAACTATAATATGAAAAATTATAATTAACAACATGTTAAATTTTCAATATTATTTTAACAATAGGTAAATATTTAAACTATTGAAATGTTATATAAATTAGGTTAGATGGGAAAATGAAAAAAATCATTGTTGTTGATGATGAACCTGATGTTATTTATTCAATAAAAGAAGGACTTGGAACTGATTTTGAAATAACAGGAGTTGATAGTGGAAAACAATTATTTCAAAAATTAGAAACTTTTACCCCTGATCTCGTTTTATTAGATATAATGATGCCAGAAATGAACGGATGGCAAGTATTAAAAAAATTAAAAGAAAGTGAAAAATTAAAAAATATCCCTGTAATAATTATCTCTGCAAGAAAGGATAAAACTGCTAAAAATGCAGGATGTTTTTATGCAGAAGATTATATTGAAAAACCGTTTACAATTAATGATATTAAAGAAACTATTACCAAAACATTAAAAAGTAAAATATCAACATAATAGATGTAATAACATATACAATTTTATTTCATAACTTCTATATCAAAATATAATTTGATAAAATATGGTAATTAATTCAAACATAAAAAAAGATGAAAAATATAACGGTTTTGAACAAGGACCAATACGCCCACCAAGTGAAGCAAATAGTCTATTAATAAGAGTAACAAGAAATTGTCCATGGAATCATTGTACCTTTTGTCCAGTATATAAAAGAACAAAATTCTCAAAACGACCAGTAGAACATGTAATAAAAGATATCGAAGCCGTTGCAAAACATATCAAAAACTTTCAAGAAATAACCAAAACTGGCAATAGTATATATCACAGTAATCTTCAGAATATTATAAACAGACTTGATAATTCAGAAAAAAACGCGTTTTTTGCAGCCTATTACTGGTTAACAAGTGGAATGAAATCAGTATTCCTGCAAGACTCTAATAGCCTAATTATCAAACCAGATGACTTAATAAAAATTCTTAAACACTTAAGAAGAAAATTCCCATGGGTTGAACGTATAACCTCATATGCACGATCAAGTACTATAATTAAAATAGGAGAAAAATATCTTGAATCAATAGGTAATGCTGGTTTAAATAGAATACATATAGGACTAGAATCAGGATCAGACGAAGTTCTTAAAATGGTAAAAAAGGGAGCAAAAAAAGAAATCCATATCAAAGCAGGAATAAAAGTAAAAAAATCAGAAATTGAATTATCTGAATATATAATGCCAGGATTAGGAGGGAGAAGGTTATCTAAAATTCATGCTTTAGAATCAGCTGATGCTCTAAACCGGATAAACCCAGAATTCATTAGATTAAGACCACTTGCTATACCTGAAATAATACCATTATATGATGATTATAAAGATGGTCGTTTTAAAAAATGCTCAGATCCTATGATCGTGAATGAATTATTGATATTTATTGAAAAATTAGAAGGTATTAATAGCATTCTTAAAAGTGATCATATACTAAATCTATTCTCCAATCTTGAAGGAAAATTTCCACAAGATAAAAAAAAGATGATAAGAATACTTCATGATTTTCAGAATTTGAGCCCAAAGCAACAAAGAATGTATCAACTAGGAAGAAGACTTGGAATTTTTTCACAATTAGATGATTTAGAACAACCATATCTTGCTAGAAGAGTAAAAAAATATTATCAAGATTTAGGGGTAACAAGTAGAAATATAGAAAATATAACAGATAATCTTATGAAAAGATTTATCTAATTGACCCCTTCCATAAACATTATAATCATAAATTAATTATTTTATTAATATTTTTTTTAAATGTTGGTTCCTCAAGTGTGGAATAGATTAAAAAGAGAGAATTTAATAAAATATTTTGAATAATATAATTATGATTAATCTCAAAATTGTATATTAATGAGACATTTTTTTTGTTGAATACTTATTCATCAAGTATTGAAGATATTTTTCTTCATCTTTTGACCCAGGAAGGCATGTATTTTTATATCCCATATTATGTTATACTCTATTATTTTTTATATTTAAAACTTACTATTAAATATTTCATTTTTGTTAAAATACCATTTCATAATATAATGTAATAATCTGAACTTTTTCTTACATAATATCATTATTCAAATATAAACAGAAAAAATTGATAAATTATAAAAAAATATCAATATCATCATAACTAATAACAAGAATTAACTAATATTTGCCAAATATATTATAAATATGACATCTATAAAAAACAAAGTAAAATAAGTAATAAAACCAGGGAGGTAAAAATGGTTGATATGAATATTAATTCCTGTGTTTGCTGTGGAAAACAAATAACCAAGAATGAAACTATTAGAAAAATTATATGCCTCGATTGTATGGCAAATATTGTTAAAAACATAAATATTGAACCAAATAAACATTACTCTGATTATATCGATTTTGCATATAGTGCTAAAAATAGATTAGAAAACGGTGAAGATGCTAGTAAAATTATGGAAAACGCCCCCGAGGGGTTTGATGTTTGGCTTAAGAAAAATTCTTCATTAAGTGGTTATGGTATTATTTCGGATTAGAAAAATTAATTCTTAATCTAATTATGAAAGAAAAAAATATTATAATTTTATATAGTTCAATGGGACTATTAATTAGTATTTATGGAATAGAACAATTATTGGGATATCTACTATTCAAAATTCCTGTAAATATTTCTTGGTGGATTGGATTTATATCAATTTTATTTGGTATTTGTTTAATATGTAGAGGAATAGATTTATACAAAAGAAAATTAAAAAAACTTAATAAATTTTAATCAAATCAAATATTAAAATAAATATAATATAGATGAACAAATCTTACATTTTATTATATGCCAGAAAGTACAGAAGAATATTTTCAAATTATTTCAAAAGAAAATCCATTAGAATTTCTATCAAAACATATCTGCCCCTATCTAGTCGGAACACAATGGGATATCATTCGGAAAAGTTCTCTATTAATGGGGGTAACAAATGATAGATCTAATCTACGAATGAGACTACATATTTTATTATGTGGAGGACCAGGAACAGGTAAATCAGAGTTTCTAAATTGGTGGCAACAAAAAATGGATGGGGTGTTAATTAACTCTGAACTCACATCAAAAACTGGTCTTGTAGGTGATGCTCGAGGTAAAAAAATACATCCAGGTTTACTCGCTCAATCAAATGGTTCAGTCTTACTAGTTGACGAACTTGATAAAATGTCAAATAATGACCAAAATGGATTACTTCAAACTATGGAGGAAGGAGAATATATTATAACCAAAGGAAAAAATCGGCAATCATTTAAAGCTGAAGTAAGAATTATTGCAACATGTAATAATTTAGATAAAATTCAAAAACCACTTTTAGATAGATTTGATTTCCCGTTCAATGTCTCAAAGATATCAAGAATACAAAGAGCAGAATATGTATCCGATATAATTGATAGTTTCATGGGGAAAAATGCAAAAGATTATTCACTAGTAGTTAAAGCATATCTAAACTGGGCAAAAAATGCAAAAACCTGGATTGATCCAACAGATGAACCTTCCATTAAAAAAACAATTAAAAATTACATTCTCGAAACAGACGCAAATATAGAAGGCATCTCATATAGAAGTTTAGAATTCTCCATCTTAAGAATTGCTTATGCACTTGCTCTACTTGAAAGAAGTAAAATCACTGAACAACATATCCAATATGCAATCGAACTAAAAGATATGGTTTTAAAAGAATTTATTGGTTGTATCTAATAATTATAAAATTTTTCCACAATCATTTAAAATTAATTAAACATTGATAGGCATAACAATATTAAAATTTCCTCACCACACTTATAGAGATAACAAAAGCTTATATCAAATAATTGGAATATTTTTTTGCCAATTATAAATCTTTTATGGAATAAAAATTTGTTAATAAAAATTAATTTAGTAATTAATCATTCCCACCATTCACCGATAAAATAAATCATTGAATCATCAGGTGAGAATACACCAGCATGACAAAGAAATATATCTGGAAAATAATCAGGAGTTATATTTTTATAACCAGAACCATCGTGATTCATCAAATACAGATCATATTTACCTTCATCAGATATAGCTGTAACTAAAAAAAGGATGTTTTCTCCAGAATTTGACCAAGTCGGAAAACCTTGTGTATAATAATTATTTGTTAAACGTGTTTCATCACTACCATCAAGATTAATTGAAAAAATATTATAATTACCATGAGGACTTGAATCATTTTCTAATCTTTCAAAAACAATTTTATCCTCATTAGGATGAATATTTGGATCATAATCGCCAAAAGGTAAATTAGCATTTCCCCATTCACCAGCATTAGGTGGATCAGTAACTAATAATGGATTAGATCCATTTTCATTAATTTTCCAAATTTTACTCTTTGATGTAAAAACAATTGTGTCCTCTATCCAATGAATATCAGCATCATGCGAACCTGAATCATAAAATTTCATTTGATTCGATCCATTAGAATTCATTATATAAATATCCAAATCATCCTCACGATAAGATAAAAAAGCAATTTTTTTATCATCTATAGACCAAGTAGGATATAAATCCCAATATTTATTTTCAGTTAATCTTAGAAAATTAGTTCCATCAAGATTCAATAAACATATTTCACTATCATTATAACTAAAACCATCAATTAACATTGAAAAAACAAATTTATCACCATTATTATTTAATCTTAAAGTAGTTAGTTCATAATCAGAACTATAAATTAAATCTACAATTTGATTTGATAAATCCAAAGAATATATACCCCATTTTTTAATATGAGGAACTTTATCATTATTAACACAACCCGTTGTAATAATAATTAATATAAATAAAACAAAGAGTTTTATGAAAATTAAGTTAATTGTTTTTCGCATATAAAGCTATTAAAGAAACTATAACTTAATAAATATTTTTTAAAAAAAGAAGCATGATTTAAAAGGATTTAAAATCAATAACTATAAATAAAATTGATAAAAGAAAAAATTTGTAAATAACATATATAAATTGAGGTTTTTTAATTGATAATGGAATAAATTAGTACAAAATCAATAAAATATAATATGATAATATATTTTTAAACAAAACCTGAATCGTTATAATTTTATATAACAAATGTTATTTATCTTTAGGGACAGATATATGAAAAAAATAATTATAACTATAATAATTGGAGTTTTACTATTTAATTCTCTTGCAATAATTGCCATGCCAAAATCTATTGAAAATAAAAAGATAATTACTGAAAACATTATCATTTCTAAACCATTAATTCGAGATAAAGAAAATTATTTATCCATACATATAGATGAAGCAGATTCATTTTTTTATGAACCAGGAAAACCAATGATTCCAGTAATTATTAAAACTTATCAATTTCCATTAGGTACAAAAATAACTAATGTTAATGTATTCCATGAAAAACATGAAATTTTATTACCAAAAAAGATTAATCCTGCACCAGCACCTTCAATACTTTCTAACGATATTAATAAAAAATCATTAGATTTATTTTATGAAAAAAATATTTACGAAAGCTCTGATCTTTACCCTCCAAAAATTTTTTATATTACAAGAGGTGCTGGGTTGGATAATGAAGAGCATGTTTTATTTCTTAATATTAGAATTAATCCTCAATATTCGCCTCAGAAAGATATTCTTATAATCCCTCAAAATGTAGTAATTCAAATTGAATATATACTACCAGAAAAATCAATTATCAAATCAGATGATTATGACATGATCATCATATCTCCTGAAATATTTTCATCAGAAATACAATTACTAATTAATCATAAGAATAATGTTGGAATTCAAACATTTTTGAAAACAACTGAACAAATATATCAAGAATTCCCAGGCAGTGACAAGCCAGAACAGATAAAATATTTTATAAAGGATGCTTTAGAGAATCTTGGAATTTCCTATGTTTTATTTATAGGTGACGTAAATCTTCTCCCTATTAGAAAAACATCAATAAGAATGGATCTCCCAATTGATGATGCAATTACTGATTTATATTATGCTGATATCTATGATGCTGAAGGTAATTTTTCTGATTGGAATTCAGATGATGATGGAAAATTCGCGGAATTTAAGATGGGGATGAATAGTAATGATATGGATTCAGTTGATATGTATCCTGATGTCTATTTGGGAAAATTACCATGTAATAGTGAGGAAGAGGTTGTATTAATTGTTGAAAAAATAATAAATTATGAGGAACATAATGAAATGTTGAATAATATTGTTCAAATTGGAGGAGATACCTTTCCTGGAGATGCATCTGAGGTTAACGAAGGAGAATTTGCCAATGAAAAAGTATTAGAAAAATTACCTGGATATAATTCTATTAAACTCTGGGCATCTGAGAGTAATGGTGCATCAACGTTAACAAAACAAAACATTGCAAATGGATTTAATAATAACGCAGATTTTATTGATTTTTCAGGTCATGGTAGTTCTGCAAGCTGGGCTACACATGCTCCTGCAGATGATGGAACATGGCTCCCTCCAAAATCAATTAGATCACCCTATACAGGTTGGTTATATATTGATTATGATTTCTTCTTGGTATCTAATAACTATAAACATCCTGTTGTTGTATTTAATGCCTGTTCATGTAATAAGTATTCCGAATCTGATAATTGTATTGGATGGAAAACAATTAATAGTAATGCTGGAGGTATCGCAGCCTTTGGAGCTTCTGGTATAGGATATGGTAGTTATGGTGTACATGAGGTTGAAAGAGTATGGGGGTGGATGGAAGTACATATTTTTGAATCATTATATAATGACAAAATTTTAGGTGATGTATGGGCAAATTGTCTTAATGATTATATAAATAGTTTCATTGAAGATGAATGGGATGATTCAGATTATAAAACAATTCTTGAAATGTCTATGTTTGGTGATCCTACAATTTCAATCGAAGACGGTAAGGACCCAAGATCATTAAATATTGAGGATAATCAAAAATTCTCAATCTTACTAAGATTTATAGAAAACTTTACGATAATAAACAGATTATTAAAATTAATATAATTTGATTTAATATTTATTCTGATCCCATTCTCCATCTTCCTACATGCTTCCAAGGTGAGTGGGGATCTGATTCTTTATATCTAACTATTTCTTGTGTATCTGAGTGTAAGGAGTCATATACTGCTAGAGAAATTATTGCATCTACTGATAAACCACTTTTTGCTTTTGTCCAATCTTTGAAATAGTTATCAATAAAATGAGTTGTAATGTTGCCTTTTCTAAACTCATTATGATCAAGTAATTTGATTAAAAATGGTATATTTGTTGTTACCCCTAGTATTATATATTTATTTAATGCCCAAATCATTTTATTTATACATTCATCTCTATTTTCACTACTTACAACAAGTTTAGACAGCATTGGGTCATAATATGGAGTTATTTTCATGCCAGTATAAATACCAGTGTCATTTCGAATATTAGGGCCAGTAGGTGCTTCTACTTTTTCCAAAGTTCCAATACTTGGTAAAAATCCATTTGATGGATTTTCTGCATATATTCTACATTCAATAGCATGTCCTCTTTGAATTAAATTATTTTGTTTTATTGGCAATATATCTCCATTTGCAATTTTTAACTGCCATTTTGCCAGATCAACACCCGTTGTCATCTCAGTTATTGGATGTTCAACTTGTAATCTTGTATTCATTTCCATGAAATAAAAATTAAGATTACCATCTACCATGAATTCAACTGTTCCAGCGTTATAATATCCAACTGCTTCTGCGGCTTTTATTGCAGCTTCTCCCATTTTTTTCCTTAAATCGGATGTCATCACTGGCGAGGGTGTTTCTTCAATGATCTTTTGATGTCTTCTTTGTATAGAGCATTCTCTTTCATAGAGATGTATAGTATTACCATGTTCATCAGCTAGTATTTGAAATTCAATATGACGTGGTTTATCTATATATTTTTCAAGAAATATGGTATCATTACCAAAAGATGATTTTGATTCACGTTTTGCACTTTCTATTGATTCTTCAAGAATATCCTCATCATGGACAATTCTCATTCCTTTGCCACCACCACCTGCAGCGGCTTTCACTAAAAGAGGGAAACCAATTTTTTTCCCTTCAACGGTAAGTGATTTGTTATCCTGTTTAATTCCATGATATCCAGGTATTACAGGTATTCCTGCTTTTTCCATTGTTTTTTTAGCCGCAATTTTATCACCCATTAAACTTATTACTTTTGGGTGAGGCCCTATGAATTTTATACCTTTGTCAAGACAGGATAATGCAAAATCAGGATTTTCTGAAAGAAATCCATATCCTGGATGAATAGCGTCTGCTCCAAAATCTTGGGCATATCCAATTATTTTTGATATATTTAAATAGCTTTCAATTGGAGTGGGATCTCCTAGACAAATACTTTCATCAGATAGTTGAACATGTGGAGCTTTTTTATCAACATCTGAGTAGACGGCTATAGTTTTAATTCCTAATTCTTGACATGCTTTTATGATTCTTACAGCTATTTCACCACGATTTGCGATTAGGATTTTTTTAAACAATATTAATCACTCCATTTTGTTTTTCTCTTTTCAAGAAATGATTTGATGCCTTCTTGTCCTTCTTCTGAAATTCTTAATTCTGATATTTTTTTTACAGTATACTCTTTATATTTTCCAATATCCATTTTTTGATATCTTTCAACTAGTTTTTTTATTTCTATAATTGCATTTGGGCCTGATGTTTTTAATTTTTCAATATTTTTTTGGATTTCATTATCGATTTCTGATTCTAATACTATATAGTCAATTAATCCTATTTTTTTTGCATATTGTGAGTTAAATATTTCACCTGTTATGAATAATCTTCTCATATTAGATATTCCAATTCGTTTTCCAACGTATGTAGATATAACGGATGGAATTATTCCAAGATTAACTTCACTAAATGCAAATTTTTTATCAGGTGATGCTATAGTTATATCACATACTGCAATTAGACCGATTCCACCTCCAAATGCATGACCATTGATATATCCTATTATTGGCTTAGGGCTTGTATAAATTGTTTCATATAAATCTGATAATAGTTTACTATCCTGTATGTTTTCTTCTCTTGAGTAATTAGCCATACTTTTCATCCAGTTTAAATCTGCACCTGCTGAGAATGATTTTCCTTTACCTGTGAGAATGATAATTCTTGTTTGATTTTCTTTATTTAATTTTTCAAAGCAAGATGTTAATTCTTTCATTAGTTTTTCGTTCATTGCGTTATGTACTTCTGGTCTGTTAAGGATTATAGTTACTATGTTATTTTTTCTTTGTATTTCTATTGTTTCATATTTCATGATTCTCCCTTTTTTTTATATTATTAATTATTTAATAGTATTTTTGCTTAACGATGTTTAGTTAAATAAATAAAACCTTCTATCTTTCCTTCCATATTTTATTATTTTTTATAATTATGTTTTTTTTTAAATTAGGAAGGGAGGACAGGTTATTATTTTGGGAGGAAGAAAGATGGAATGATGGTGATAAAAGAGATTATCTACCTCACCTGTCCCCATAATATATGTATGATAACTACTATAAAAGTATTTCTATTTTAATTGTTGCCTTTCTTATCTCCCTAATAGTTAAATAGAATTAAGTGATATGAAATTTAAGATAATTTGATATTATGAATAATGAAAAATATGACCCTGAACCATATTCAAAGGAGGAAGAGGAATTCATTGAATATCTTGTTAAAAAATATGGAAAAAAATTAGGTACTAAAGAGGAAAATTATAGAGTTTATAATTAATATATTTTTATGGGTTTTTTTTATTACAAGACATATATGTTTTATTATTTCGGGGAAAAATAAATCACAATGAAATTATTTCTATCGACTCATTTTATTAATAAATGCCTTAATTTTTAAATTATTATATCATTATATTATAAATATGAAACATATATAACAATTATATTCGAAATATTTATATTCTACTAATATATTTATATTTTTGAAGGGAAAGTAGAAAGGGAAATTTAATAATTTTTCTTCATATTATTTGTCCCCGCCCTTTCTTCTTTTCATTTATTTTATTGGTTTTTTATTATTTTTTAAATGTTGTTTAGATTAATATATATGTTAAAATTACTTTCAATGAACTATTATTACTTTTTATTAATCTGATAAGCTTAATTATTTTATTAATGATTATTGAAAAATGTTGTATAGATTGCTTCTGCATTAGATTAATGTATCATAATGCTCATCGTTGCTATGATTGTGCTATGAAACGTAGAAAAAAATTGGATAAATTACGATCTAAAAATCGGAAGAAAGAAAGGAGGAGCAAAAATATGAAGATTATAGATTAGAATACCCTCCCTTAATACTCTTCCAAGAATAATTATTAATTAATTTTTTAAATACCTTTGCTTAACATTTGTTAATTAATTATTTAAGTTAAAATATTTTATATAAATCAACAACATCTTTTGAAATACTGTCCTCTTTATATGCTATAATCTCCAAAGTATGGAGGCCTTGTGTTGTTTGAAGATCTAAAGTAAAAGGTTCTTGATCATCAGTATTTTGAAGTTCGTTATCAATATAAAATTCAACTCTTTCCGTATTTTCAGCGATTATTTCAACTGTTAAATCTCCTATTATTCTTGGTGCTGATTTTTGTATTGGTAATTGTTTGAGAATTGTTGGAAATTCATTTCCAAATATATAGGTGTGATAATTTTCTGGTTTTTCAATTTGAATTTTTGGTACATCAGGTTTGAAGTTTCCGTATACTCCATCTATGTACATTATACCTGTTCCTACTCCATACCATTCAGCAAACATATCTGCATCATATGCCATTTTGAGCCATCCGTCTATACCCCAGTTTGTTCCAGCTTGGTTTTTTACAATCCAGCATTGTTCACTGTCATCGTATCCTACCATTGTCATAACATGTCCTCCTGCATGTTCACCCCATCTGTGTTTATAAACTCCATCTTTATAATAATAGAAATCTGTCCAAAAAGTTGCACAAATTGCAAGAGGGCCATATTGTATTAAAGCATTTTTTATCGAGTTTATATCGTGATCAACCCAACCCCATTCTTGAATTTTTACTGTTCTATTTTCCCAACCTTCTACACTTTCATAGGGGTAATCAAAAGGTCTTTTCGGATCTGGATAACAACCTTCGTCAGGAACGCCATGTTCAATTAAATAATTTGCAGCGTCTACAATATTTACATAACCTGATTCATATGTTCCGCCAGCATAAAAATATAAATGAGTTTCTGATAAATCAGGATTGAATAATTCACCTGTTTGATATTGCATTAATGTCTCTAATGATGCACATAATGCATATGATTCACATGTAGGGGCTGGTGCTTGATTTTTTATTGGCGTTGTATAATCAGTATTATTTATGTCTCTCCAACTAAAATATGTTGGGAGATCGGATGTTTGTACTTTTTTTGCTTCAGGATTTGATATATTTATGGTTAATGTCATTAATAGAATTATCATTATTGTTATTATTTTATTCATGGTGTAATCACTATTTTAAATAATATCTTACATTATTATAATAATTTTTTTATTATTAATAATTGTTTTTACAATTAGATAATGATTGTTATTTTCCTTTATAAGTAGGTTTTCTTTTTTCAGTAAAAGCTGCTACTCCTTCTTTAAAATCTTCAGTTCCAGCTGTGTATGCGGCTGTTTTGCTTTCAAGTTCAAGATGTTGGATCATATCATTTTCTAAACTTTTATTAATTAGCATTTTTGCCTTTCCAATTGCAATTGGGGGTAATTTTCTAAATTTTGATAGAAATTCCTCGATTGTTATATCAAGATCATCTTTTTCTACTATTTTATTTACCAATCTAAGGTTTAGTGCTTCTTCAACTGTAAAATTTTTAGAAGTTAGTATATATTCACAGGCTTTTTGATATCCAACTATGTTTGTAAAAAATTGTGTTCCACATCCTGGTGCTAAACCGATTCCAATAAAAGCAGTACCCATTTTTACATCTTTTACTGCAATTAAAATATCACAAGCTAAAGCAAGTGATAAGCCTGCTCCAAAAGCAGCTCCGTTTATTGCTGCTATGACAGGTTTTTCCATAGTTCTTATTTCAATTACGCATCTGTGTATTGCTCTAGTTAAATCTCTAAGGAATTGTGATTTATTAGTTGCGAGATGCATTTCTTTTACATCTCCTCCTCCACAAAATCCTTTTCCTGTTCCTTTAATTACTACAGCTAATATTTCCTTATTTTTTGAGACATCTCTTAATTCTTGATATAATTCTTCACCTAGTTTTAAATCGAATGCGTTCAATCTTTCGGGACGATTTAATGTGATATAAGCAACTTTATCTTTCATTTTACTTGTTATTGTTTCATAGTCCATTTCTATCGATCATGGTTAATTGATATTTAAATATAAATCTTAGGTAATAGATATTGTTTAGAAATAATTGAGAAAAATATAAATAGTTAACCTTATTCCAAATTTCGGTTAACAATGGAATTTAATCTTAGTTTAGCAGTAATATTCGCGTATCTATTTATTGTAATTATTATTGGTCTAATTAGTTCAAGAAAGGTTAAATCAGAAAAAGGATTTTTTCTTGCTGATAGAAGTATAGGTTGGCTGACTTTAACAGCGACAATTACAGCAACAACTGTTGGGGGATCTGCTACTATTGTTGCAGGTGGTAGGATATATGCTCAAGGATTACCTGCTTTATGGTATGATATAGGAGGAGGTCTTGGTTTAATTATTCTTGGTTTATTTTTAGCTAATAAAGTAAGAAAAACAGGTTTAATTACTCTACCAGATATCACGGGGTCATTCTTTGGGGATAATGTTAGAATTGGATCAGCGATCTTAATTATTATTACTGAAATTGCATGGGTTTCATTGTTAATCCAAGCATCTGGTCTAATTTTGTCTGTTGTGATTAATGTTGATTATACGGTTATTTTGTTTATTATTACAATTGGTTTTATATTGTATACTATAATTGGTGGTCAATATGCTGTTATTTATACTGATTTTATCCAATTTTTTATTATGATTATTGGTATTTGTTTTATTGCTGCACCTTTACTTTTATGGGAGGCACTACCAAATCTTAATCAATTATCTTCTATTTCATTGGCATTTCCAGTTAATCAGGAAATTGGCATTCTCACAGCTGGATCTATTTTTTTTATGATGTTTATGCCTCATATTGTTGGACCGGATATTTACTCAAAATTACTATCGGCAAAAGATGAAAAAACTGCAAAAAAAGGCGCAATATTTTCTGGAATTTTTAAATTGATATTTGCAATTGGAATTGCAATAATTGCATTATCTGCTTTAATACTTCATCCAGGTCTTTCAAATCCTTATCTTGCTATACCTACTGCTGTTTTTAATTTATCTCCAATTGTTTCGGGAATTATTTTAGCAGGTTTTTTATCTGTTATGATTTCTTCTGCTGATTCATGTTTACTTTCAGCTGGAACAATATTAAGTGTGGATATTTTTAAGAAAAATAATATTAATATTTCTCGTTTTGGTATTTTAATTGTTGGATTTGGAGCTTTTATACTTGCTATTTTTTTGGGTGATATTCTAAAAACATTACAATTAGCATATACTGTTTTTACTGCAGGTTTGACACTTCCAATTATTTTTGGTTTTTATCGGGAAAAAACTAGAGTTACTTCGAGAGGTGCATTTTGGAGTTTATTAATAGGAGGATCAATCTCTATATTGTGGTTATATTTTAGTTCATTTGGGGATTATGCTGTATTAGTTGGTCTCGTTTTCTCATTAATTCCTCTATTAATGTTTCGTGAAGGTGAAAAATGAAGTTAGATATTATTCATTTATTGGATGATAAAGATTTTATCTCAGGTGAATTAATTTCTAAAAAGCTTAATATTTCTAGAACAGCGGTGTGGAAAAAGATTCAAAATTTAAAAAAATTAGGTTATAATATTGAATCAGTTAAAAATAGAGGTTATAGATTGATATCTAAACCTGATATTCCATTATCTGAAGAAGTATTATTTGAATTAAATACAAATATTGTTGGTAAGAATGTGCATTATTTTAGATCACTTGAATCTACTAATCTGTTTGCAAAGGAATTAATTAAAAAAAATGCTGAGGAAGGTACTATTGTTGTAGCAGATATACAAACAAAAGGGCGTGGTAGGAAGGATAGAAGTTGGTTTTCTCCTGAAGGTGGTTTGTGGTTTTCTGTTATTTTGTATCCAAATATTCCAACTCAATATGCAATGTTAATTACAATGGCTACATCTATTTCAATTGTTCAGGCGATTAAAGAATTAACAGGTTTATCAGCTGTTATAAAATGGCCAAATGATTTGTTATTGGAAGGAAAAAAAATTTGTGGAATTTTAACTGAGTTGGATGCTGAGTTGGATAGAATAAATTATTCAGTAGTTGGTGTTGGTATAAATGTTAATAATGTTTTAGAAGATGAATTATGTAATAAAGCTAATTCGATTTTTAATATTTATAATTCAAAAATCTCTAGGGTTGATTTGTTAAGATTGATTATAAAATATTTAGATGTTAATTATGCTAAACTTATTTCTAATGATTATAATTATATTAGAGAGTTATGGTTTGAAAATACAGATATAATAGGTAGAAATGTTAGATTAAAATTAGAGAAATATGAAATTGAAGGTATTGTTATTGATATTGATGATACTGGCGCTCTTATTTTAGAGAACATAGATAAAAAAATTAAGATTGTCAGTGGTGATTTAGAGTTTATCTAAATATTTTTATGATACAAGGTGGAAGACGTAAACCATTTGATTTGTCTGTTGCAATAGCTTTTTTAAAAATATCTAGTTCAATAATAATATTTTTCTTTTGGTTAACAGAAGAACCATATGGAATATATGGATCATTAACATAGATTTTCTCTTTATTTATTCCTGTTACTACAAGCCAATGAAGAACATTCTCACCAATGATTGGCTTAAGATTTATAAAAACAATAGGCGGAATATTTTCTGTTATGGATATGAATATTTCTTCTAATATATTTTTGTTATATTGTATTGGGATTTTCTTGTGTCGTGCACCATAACTTGCAACCCATTCATAAAAATCAATTAACTTATGTTTATTAGGGTAGATGTTTGAAAATTTTGATTTTTGATATATATGGACTTTGAATCCATATTTTAATGCTGTTTTAGCTAATCCAAATTGTAGAGTTCCTCCTAAGAAAATAAAGGGGTTGCTTTTCATCCATAGAAAAAATTCTTCATTTCTAGATAATTTGATGCTGTTATCCCAATATTTCATCACCATCATTAGTGATGCAACGCCACATGTTGAATAGCGGGTTTGTTGAAAATATGGAACATTAATCTTATTATTATTTTCACTAGGATTATCCATTGTTATTAAGTGAATACATTTTTGTTTAAAAAAATGTTTTTTTTTATTATAACCATTTTTTTGGTCTGTTTAGATAGCTTTCGATATTTCTTTCAACAGTTGATAAAAAGGGATATATTCCATATTTTAGACTTCTGATATCACGATAAATTAAGTTTGAAATTGAGTTAAAATCTTCTGAAATTTTTTTAAAACCAATTTTAAGTTCTTCTACTGTCATGTTTTTTGGTTTAAAAACAACGTTTTTTCTATTATATTTTGACCAATCATATGTTGTTATTCTGGATTCTTTTTCCATTTTATTAAAAAGAGGTGTACCTGGGTATGGTGTTAAGATTGCAAATCGTGCTGAGTCTAAACCTAATTTTTTGATATTGTCTCTGGTCAATTGAAATATATTTGGAGTATCTTGATCAAATCCAAAAATGAAATTACCTAGTACTGCCATTTTATATTTATGAATGTTTTTTACTACTTTTGCGAATTCTTCTATTGTATTTGTTTTTTTATTAATATCAACTAGTGTTTGTTGGGAAAATGATTCAAATCCTACGGTCCATTCAATGCATCCTGCTTCATAGGCGAGTTTAAGAAGTTCTTCATCTTTTGCAAGTACATCTGCATTACCTTCGCAGATAAATTTTTTGTGAAATGGTTTCATTTTTCTAAATAGTTTTTTTGTATATGTTGTGTCTATTGTTAGTGAGGCATCGCAGAAGAATAAGAATTTCTGTGGAATTTTTTTAATGTCTTTGATTATTTCTTCTATTGGTCTAACTTGAAATATTGATCCTGATTGTACATTTGATTCTTGGCAGAAATCACATTTATAAGGGCAGCCTCTTGTTGCTTCAATAATTCCTATTATGGTTTGATTAGTTGGTATTTCAAAGTTTTTTGTTATTAATGTATCTGGTTTGTTATAGTTTTTTGAATCATATATTGGTTTGAGTTTTCCTTTTTCTAAATCTTTTAATGCTATTGGCCATAAATGTTCAGCAGAGCCTATTAATACACTATCTGCATGAGTTTTTGCTTCTTCTGGAAGGGCGGTTGTATGTGTACCGCTTAGAATCACTATTTTTCCTGCTTTTCTATATTCATCAGCCATTTTGTAGGCTTCTTTTGCTAGACCTGTTTTAAAATGTATGTGTACACAATCATATTCTTCATTATAGTTAATATTTTCATTGTTTTCAAGGACTATTACAGTGTGTTTTTTTGGTGTTACTGCGGCAATTTGTCTTGCATATATTGATGCAATTAATGAAAATGTCGTGAATATTGATCTATTAAAGGATGATAGGTTTATTAGACAGTTTTCTCCTAAAATTAATAGTTTCACGTAATTCAATTATTAAAACTGTGGTAGAAAAAGGTTTGGCTGTCTGAAGATTTGTTTCAAGAATTTTGTTTGTAACTAAAATTCAATTTTTTACTACTTTAAGTGTAAAATCATCTCTTATTATGTCATTTAATTAATTTTTCAATTTGACGTTTTAACGAGCTTGGTTTATATAACATTAGTGAGAAACCTTTGCATGATAAATATTGGCAGGTGTATGATATGGATGTAGATGAGAAATATGAATATATCGGAAAAATAATAGATAAAATCTTTGTAGATAAAAAAGTAGATACTGATAGATATGATTCAGTATGTGAAGAAGTTGATAAATTTTTAGATTAAAACTTTAATTATTTTTTTATCTTTTTTTTTCTTATAATTAACAGTAAATTTTATAAAAATATTGCTTTTCTAAAACTTGATAAATAAATTAAAAGAGTTCTTAGTATTAGAGTTCTCTTTTATGGGTGTCAAATTTAAAATGAAAATTAAATTTTTTGTAGAGGAAGATGAAGAATATAAAATTGGATTCCTTACAAATGCTGAAGGAAACGATGTTATTCGAACGCCTCTTCTTAATAAAGGTACTGCATTTTCACAAGGAGAAAGAGAAGAATTTCAGCTAAATGGTTTAATTCCACCACATG
Organism: Thermoplasmatota archaeon; assembly: GCA_022848765.1. Classification (GTDB taxonomy): domain Archaea; phylum Thermoplasmatota; class E2; order DHVEG-1; family DHVEG-1; genus JAJISJ01. The sequence continues at coordinate 12,722 of JAJISJ010000001.1, read as the reverse complement.
TCCTTAAGATAGATCAACAAATTGAAAAAGTCTATCAAAGATTTCTTAGAATAGGTACGAATCTAGATTTATGTAAATCATGTAGTAGACTTGATAGAAAAACATTTGCTTTATTGAAAAAAAATGTAGATATTGCTCGCTATAATTTTTTAAGAGATTTGCAAGATCGTAATGAGATACTTTTTTATGCATTTGCTTATAGGTACCTAGAGGAAATAATACCAATTGTTTATACACCAACCGTTGGAGATGCTGTTTTACGATTTTCTAGGGATTCTGCACGTTTTCGGGGTATCTTTATTTCTCCCTCTTCAATAGATACTGCAAATTCTATTTTTAATCAATTTAGATTCAAACAGCCTAATATTGCAGTTATTACAGATAATCAAGGAATTCTTGGATTAGGGGATCAGGGTATCGGTGGAATGAATATCCCAATCGGAAAACTAGCTCTTTATGTTCTTGGAGCAGGTATAAGGCCATGGGAGACAATGCCGATTAGTCTAGATGTGGGGACTGATAATATTGAGGATTTGGAGGATCCTTATTATCTTGGTTATAAATCTGGACGTCTTCGTGATAAGGAATACGTTGAATTTATTGATAGATTTGTAAATGCAATAAAGGAGAAATTCCCTGATATTTTAATTCAATGGGAGGATTTTAGTAGACAAAATGCTTTTACAATTTTAGATAAATATCGATTTAAGGTTTTAAGTTTTAATGATGATATACAGGGTACTGGGTCAGTTGCGTTAGCCGGAATTCTTAATGCTATTAGGTTAACAGGTGATGAATTAGATGATTTAAATTTTGTTATTTATGGTGCCGGTGCCGGTGGTATTGGAATAGCTAGACGCATTGCTGCATGTCTTGAATCAAATCATGATTTATCATCTAAAAAGGCATGTAATAGAATTGCTGTTTTAGATAGTCAGGGTTTAGTTACTGAAGATAAAGTACTTCCAGATTATAAAAAATCATTTAAATTTAGTAAAAATATTTTTAGAAAATGGGATGTTGAGGATGATAATCATATTACCTTATTAGAAACAATAAATAATTTTCATCCTAACGTATTAATTGGAGCATCTGGGAAATTCGGACATTTCGATAAAAATATTTTAGAAGCTATGGTAAAAAATTGTGAAAAACCTATAATTTTTCCTCTATCAAATCCAACAGTAAATTCTGAAGCAACCCCGCAAGATATTTATAGATATACAAAAGGTAAAGCTTTGGTTGCAACTGGGTCCCCTTATGATTTATTTCAATACAATGGTAAGAATATTCGGATAGGTCAAGGAAATAATTTCTTTATTTTCCCTGGAGTTGGATTCGGGGCAATAATAAGTAAGGGAAGTCACATTTGTGATTCTGTATTTACTGAAGTAGCTTTTGCATTATCAGATTTAACATCAGAAAAACTTGTAAGGAATGGTACTTTGTATCCCTCATTTGATGATATTAGAAATATTAGTGCTAATTTAGCATTGATTACTACTAAACAGATATCACAAGAACAGGGGACATCTGATTTTTCATTAGAACAAATTAAATCAAGGATGTGGAAACCTAGTTATCAAAAAATGAGCAGAATAGAATAATTATTATATTAGATTAAGAAAATTATCTGGAATGATGAATATGAAAAGATGTGATTGGTGTGAGAGTGACGAATTATATATCAAATACCATGATGAGGAATGGGGTGTTCCTGCTCATGATGATATTAAACATTTTGAGTTTTTAATTCTTGAGGGAGTTCAAGCTGGATTGAGCTGGCTTTTAGTATTAAAGAAAAGGGAGAATTATAGAAGGGCATATGATAATTTTAACCCTGTTAAAGCTGCAAGTTATAATGATATTAAAATTGAAGAATTAATGGGTAATAAAGGTCTAATTAGAAATCGAAGGAAAATAGAAGCTTCTGTGAATAATGCTATTAGATTTTTAGAAATTCAAGATGATTTTGGGAGCTTTGATAGATATATTTGGAAATATGTAGATAATGAGCCAATTATAAATTCATGGAATAAAGTTACAGATTTGCCTTCAAAGACTAAGTTATCAGATGAAATTAGTAATGATCTAAGAGATAGAGGTTTTAAATTTGTTGGATCAACTATTATTTATTCTCATATGCAAGCTATTGGCCTGGTTAATGATCATATAGTTGATTGTTTTCGATATAATGAACTAAAAAAATATAGTGGAAAGATTTAATTTTTTTTTACCACCATTTTTCTTTCCAGCTTTCATTCCACCATGATTTTATTGGAATCTGAGCTGAAATTTGCCAGTTCTCTGATTTTACTTCAAGTAAATGTTTCCATACATCGTCCCAGTTTTCTCCTTCTATCCATGCCATGTAATCCCATTCTCCTGGGATGCTTGTTCCACTTGTCATCCAATTCCATTTTCTTGTTTTATTTGGTGTTTCATCTAAATTATGTTCTTTGAATAAAACCCAAGTGCCAGCTGGTTTTTCCCACCACCAGTTCTCGTTTTTATATCCGTTATAAACCATATGTGAGCTTGTATGATCAACTTCATCCCAGCTTTTAATTGTTGAAACGCATTGATGTACTGTTTCCCAATTTTCTGCATCGATCCATGCAATTACATCCCAATCTCCTGTTAAAATCCAAGTCCCTATCATATTGTCCCATTTTTGAAATTTTTGCCAGATTTCATTTGCTTTCCCTTTTTTAGATTTAATAAAAACATATGCTGAACGATTTTTCCAATCCATTTTTTCCCACCATTCCTCAATTATTTATAAATCACCTACTTATAAATATATCTTCTATATTTTGAAAAATGAGATGGAAAATGTCAAAATGTCTGTAATGTAAACAAGAAATAAATTTTAAGGATATTGATCGAGAGATTAGGGGATTTGGTTTTTTAAAATAGGGAATTTTGTATTCATTTCTTAATTGTGATGCAGTTATTGGTTTTAGTAGGGGTGATTATGGTTAGAATCAATAATAAATACAAATAGTTGATAACTATTCTTAAATTTATTATGAATATCAAAGATGAATTAGTACCATATATTATTAATAATCTAAAAAGATTTGATCAGAGGCAAAATATTTTTGGTAGAATGATATATGATGAAAAAGCTGATTTTTATCAAAAAGGTATATATAAAAATATAAAAAAAATAATTAAACGTAATGAGAAGGGATACTCGCATCTAGATTTTGCTAAAGTTATGAGCTCTTGGACAGTTTATGATTATTTTCATGAAGCATTCTCCTGGGATAAACTAGATGATGCAAATTCTGTTATGACTAAACCAAAATTAAAAAAATTTCTTGTTAAAGATAAGATTTCCATCACTAAGGAAATTAAAAATATTTCCAACATTTTTGGTGCAACACAAGTTGGTATAACAAAAGTGAATCCATTATGGGTGTATTCATATGATTTAGATGGAAATAAGATAAATATTCCGAAAGAGTGTAAATATGCTGTTGTTATGACTATTAAAATGAATCCAAGTTTGATTAAAGAATCACCTAATTTTATTGCTTGTGCGGAAACAGGATTTGTTTATTCAAAAATGGCTTTTTGTATTTCTTGTGTTGCAGAATTTATTCGGAATTTAGGTTATAAGGCAATTCCAATGGGTAATGATACTGCTTTGAGTATTCCATTAGCAATTGATGCGGGATTAGGGGAATTAGGTAGAAATGGATTATTGATTACAAGGAAAAATGGTCCCTGTGTGAGAATATGTAAAGTTTTTACAGATTTACCATTAGAAGTTGATAAATCAATTGAATTTGGTGTTAAAAGTTTTTGTGAGAATTGTGGAAAATGTGCTGAATCATGTGAGGCTGAAGCTATTCAATTTGAAAAAAACCCATCTTTTAAAGTTTTATCCAAATCTAATTCAAAAGGTATTCTTAGATGGGCTGTAGATCATGATAAATGTTATAAATTTTGGATTAAGAATGGTGGAGATTGTTCAAATTGTATAGCTGCATGTCCATATTTTCCGACTTTGTAGAATAATTCAGTTATTTCTGATTTTTTAAAATATTTGGTGATTTTGGAATTAATGTTATTCCAATAATTCCAAAAATTATTCTCAAAGGTAATGGTCCAATTCCGAAAAACATTAAGAATGCACCAGTTAATGATAATGTAATTCCTAATGGAAATTGTATGAATAATATTTTATTTTTATTCATCTTTTTTCCTCCTCAAATTTCATTGAAAAATTGTTTCATTTGCTTTTTATAATCATCAAATGCTTGTTTTCCCTTTCCAGTGATTTTTAACATTGTATGCGGTTTTTTCCCAACAAACTCTTTAATAATCTTAATATACCCTGCGGTTTCGAGCTTGCTCATGTGAGCTGATAGATTTCCAAATGTCAACTCGGTTTGACGCATCATAAACAGGAAATCAGCACTTTCAATTACGTACAGATGAGCCAATATATTAAGGCGAGCTGGTTCATGGATTATCTTATCTATAGAAGTAAGGGATTGTATGTCATCGCTAGTCTTCTTTTCAATAGTTGCCATTGACTATCTCCTCTTTAGGTAACGGATATTTACGCAGGAAGCGGAATAAAATTACTACTCCATAGAAAAGAACTAGTATTCCAGGTATGCCAAATGTTATGATGCCATCTAAAGGAGTGCCCACAGTTTTATACAATACTTCTGCAACAATTATCCCCAAACCTATAATCACTCCATAGATCCAAAGATGAGGGAAATCCTTAATATAGGCAAATACGCCCATTCCAATTATCGTAGAAATTCCAATAATTAATGGTATCGCATATCCATCAAGCATGGATCCGAATGTACCAGGAAAGATATTTGTAATTGTCAATATTAATAAGACGACCGTTAGGATTACTAATATAACACTGATAGTAACGAATTTTTTATAGGAAGCTTGTCTTTTCAGCCCAAATTTTACAATTCCAATCCTTGGAGTTGTAATATATTTCTTTCCGAGTGTTAGAAGGAGTGGTGCTGGTATTGCTAAAAATAAAATGTAACCGAGTCCGATTAACTCTCGAATTATGGGTGCAAGGGCAAATGATACAAGTAGTACTCCAAACATTATGTCATAGATGCCGTCCTGGAAAGTAAATCTGTATGCTTTTTTTTCTATTTCTTTTAAATTAATTTTTTCATTCATTTAATATCACCTTAATATCAATATGTCGTTTGTGGTATATAAAACTTTGTAATGCAAAGTTGTTTGTATATTTAATTTTTTAATTGAAATGCTCATAATTTGATCAAAATATTTGATTATATAAAAAATTAGAATTGATATTTTTATTTCAATTTAACACAAATAAATACATTTATTAACAGATAAATTATTAAAATGATGTTTGAGGAGGAAGAAATATGGATAAACGATTTTTTGTAATTATTGTAGTATTAATATTAACGTCTATTGGATTTAGCGGATGTTTTGGTTCTCAGTCAACTGAATATTTTAATGGAGAATATGATGTAAATGAAAACACAGTTTTAAAGGTTTCAACAATTAACGGTCAGATTGAAATAATCGGATGGGATGAAGATAAAATATCCTTTAATGCTGTAAAAAAATCAAACTTTGGTAGAGAAGAATTAGATTATATTGAAATAGATGTAAATGAAAATGACGATGAGATTGAAATTGAAGCATATTATACTGGTACTAGACAATCTCAACCATCTGTTGATATGAATATTAAGGTTCCAGAATATGTAATTGTTGACCGGATTTCTACATCAAATGGTGCAATTGATATTTCTGATGTTAAAGGAGACGTAATAGCTTCAACCTCTAATGGGGGAATTTTTATTGACAAGGTTGATGGTTTTATCCAGGCTACAACTAGTAACGGTAGAATTGAAATTAAGAATACAAAAGGAGTTATGGATCTAAAATCTTCGAATTTGGGAATTGATGCAGAAATATTTGATTTTCAAGATGATATTGAGATTAGGACCAGTAATGGTGGAATTACATTATATATCAATCCATCACTTAATGCTGAGTTAGATATTTCTACATCCAATGGTTATATTACAATTGATGATGATTTGGGATTAAGTTTATCATTATCTGAAGAGAAACATAAGGTAGGTCAACTTGGTGATGGTGGAAATCAAATTGATATTCATACTTCAAATGGTAATATAAAGATCGATAAATTAGACATTTAAACTGTATTTCCTACTTTCGGATTTCAATTTTTTTTTCGATTTAATTATTGTTAACGAGCGTTAATATTAAATATATGGTAATAAATATAATAAATACTAATTTGAAAAATAATGGGGACTTGTTAATGAAAAAAATATTAATATTATTAATATTGATGGTATTGATATCATCTTATTTTGGAAGCGCTAGTGCAAATCTATCTGAGAGAGAAAATATTCATTTAGATGAACAACTTGAAACTTTAGATTTTACTCATACAGTTTTTGCTGAAGAATGTACAGCTACATGGTGCCCTAACTGTCCATTTGCAGCTGAAGCTTTATATAATATTTATGAAAGTGGAGATTACCCTTTTAATTATGTAGCTCTTGTGGATGATATGAATCCTATAGCTAAGGATAGAAATAAAGATTATAGTTTTGGATTTTATGCGATTTATGCTTTTCCAACTGTATATTTTGATGGTGGAAATACAAACTTAATTGGAAGAATGATGACAGTTGATGCTACAGAGGATGAATATCGTGATATTATTGAAGAGGAAGGCCAAAGAAACCCCAATCAACCATTAATAATTGAATCAAGTGTTTCTTGGGATGGTAATGCTAAAATAACAGTTACATTAACAATAACTAACGAGGGATCAAAACCGTACTTTGGTAAATTACGTTCTTATGTAACTGAAATTGAGTCACGTTGGGCTAATAATGATGGTATTCCTTATCATTTCGCTTTATTAGACTATGCAATAAATCAATTTATTTTACTCATGCCGAATTCTCCAAAAACAATAACAGGTATTTTTGATGGTAATGATGATCATGAAGGCAATATATATGAGGATATTTCTCAGGATAATATACAGGTGATATCAGCTATTTCTCATTGGGTCCCTCAATTTAGGGATGGTTATCAGAGTGGACAGTATAATCAGAGGTATCTGCGATTTGTTACCGATCAATCCACTGCAGCAATTCCTGAGTAAATATATAACAAATTTTGCATATGGTAAAGTATTCGATAAATTTATATATATAATAAATTGTATTTTAATATATTAAATATGGAATATATTGAGAAGCTAATATTTGTTATTATTGTAGCTGTTCTGCTAATTTCTGCAGTTTATTTCATATTTTTTACTGGGGAAGAAGAGGATACTGAGCCTCCTGAATTTATTTCTGTAACTGAAAATATATCTGTGATGGCTGGTGAATTTGTAAAAATTGATGTTATTTTTTCAGATAATATTGAAGTTACAGATGCTTCTCTATATTATCATGGTGAAAATGAGAATCAGTGGATAATACTCTCAGTTTTAAATGGTAGTGTAAATATTTCGACTCCTTCAAATTCTGATGATGATTTCTATTATTATATTGAAATAAATGATGCTGCAAGTAATGGACCAGTTAGATCTCCTATTCAAAATGATTCTTACTATATAATTACTGTTACTAAAGAAGATGATAATGGAGATGATGATCAAGATGATATGGTGAGTTCACATGTTGTTTTTGTTGAAGAGGGTTCTGCAACTTGGTGTTCAAATTGTCCTGATGTAGCTGAAATTTTGCATGAACTTTTTGATCCTGATAACCCAGATTTTTATTATGTAACCTTGGTTAATGATAAAAACAGCATTGCAGAAAATAGATTAGGGGGAGATGAATTTAATTTTTATGGCTTTCCAACTGTTTATATCGATGGGGGCTACGATGTAATATTAGGATCAGATAATTTTAGATCAAAATTTCAACAATCACTTGCAGATGCAAATAATCGGGATGTTCCAAATATTTATTTAAATCTAACTTCAGAATGGAATGAAACAAGAAGCGAATTAAAAAATACAGTTAAAATCAAAAACAATGATGATGGGAAGTATACTGGTAGACTTAAGATATATATAACTGAGATAACAAGTTCTTGGAGGAATTATGATAATGAAAGGTATTCATATACATTAATTGATTATGGATATAATAAAGAAATTGAGTTAAATATAAATGAGGATAAAACTGTCTCCGAAATTTGGGAAGTATCAGAGGGTATTAATAAGGATAATTTATGGATAATGGCTGTTGTATTTAACTCCGATTCAAACCCAGCTAATTCTGATCCCGATGGAAATACAAAGCCTTTCGATGCATATTATGCTGACGCGACTCATGGTGTTAAAGTTACTGAGGAGATTAGTCAGGCACCACCTTCAATTGTTATTACAATTCCTGGAGATTTTAAGCATTATATTTTTGGTAGAGAAAAGGATAATAGTTTAGTATCTAAAACATATGTAATTGGAAAATTAACTATAGAAGTTGATATTGAAGCTGAAGCAGGTATTGATAAAGTTGAATATAATATTATAGGGCCCATTAGAGAATTTTCAGCTACAGTATCTGAGTCACCTTATTCATATGAGTGGGATAGGTTATCTTTAGGTAAATATACAATTACTGTTACATTATATGATAATGATGGTAATACAGCAACTGATGATGTAGAGGTTCTAATCTTTAGCTTATAATAAAATTATGTTATAATTTTTTCTTGAATTGTTTAATTCCCATAGATGTTATTGTATTTCTAAATAATACTAAGAAAAAAGGGTAAAACCCTAATTTAATACTATTTGCAATTCTTTTTATTGTATGATTTGTTGAATAAAAATTATTATATATTTTTATAACACCTTCCTGAAGGTCTTCAGGTGTCATGTTTTTAGGCTGAAATACTACATTATGCATGTTGTATTTTACCCAATCTTTTGTTAATAACCTATTTTCTTTTTCTAAAGTATTATATATAGGTGTTCCAGGGAATGGAGTTAAAATAGAAAAATCTGCTATATCTATTTTCATTTTTTTTATGGTTTTAAGAGTGGTTTCAAATACATCTTTTGTATCATTATCGAAACCGAACATGAAATCTCCTATCACTACCATTTTATTCTTATGTATGTTTTTAACTGCTCTTTCATAGGTTTCGATTTTATTTGTTTTTTTCCCTATTTCGTCCATTGTTTTTTGCGATATTGATTCAAATCCTATTAACCATGCTATACATCCAGCTTGTTTTGATAATTTTACGAGTTCGATGTCATTTGCTAGATTATCTACGTTTCCATTGCAGAAGAATTTTTTTCTTAGTGTTTTCATTTCCTGAAAAAGTTTTTTTGTGTAATCAGGATTTATTGTTAATGAATTATCATAAAAAATTATTGTTTTTTGAGGTATTTCTTTAATTTCGTTTATGACTTCTTTAATCGGTCTTTCATAATATTTATTTCCATTTGGTGTGTTTGTCTCTGGGCAGAATGTGCATTGATATGGACATCCTCGCGTTGCTTCTATTGCACCTGTTATCATGAAACCTGGTAGTTTTATGTTTGTAGGGGGAATTTTAATATTTGATTTTATAAAATCTTCAGGGGGATATATTTTTTTTAATTTGTTATTTTCAAAATCTTTGAGTAGCGTAATCCAATTTAATTCCCCTCGTCCTAATAATACACTATCAGCATGTTTTAGAGCCTCATTTGGTAATGCAGATGCATGTAATCCACTTAATATTACTTTGACTTTTTTTCCTCTGAATTTATCTGCTACTTCATATGCTTTTTTTGTTGAGGCTGTGTTGAAATGGATATTTACAAGATCATATTTTTTATTTATTTTTAGTTGTTCGTATCTTTCGTTGAAAACATGTGTTTTATGTTTTTTTGGTGTGATTGCTGCTAATCTTCTTGGATATAATGATGGTAGTATTGAAAATGAGGATAATAGTGTTTTTTCAAATAATTTGTATTTGTATTTTTGTACATTTATCGATTCGATGATTAATATGTTCATTTTATTATTTTAGAATATGAGTTATGTATATAAGTAATATTTTATATAGGGTGGAATTGTGAAATTGAAATGTCTTTGAATCCTTTCTATAATCCTTTTTTTCTTCTTAAAATTTTGAAGAATTATTTTATAGATATTAATAATCTTAGACGTTTTAATGATGATCAATTAAAGCAATTTAGGGATAAAAAATTTAGAAAAATAATCCGATATGCTTTCACTGTTCCAATGTATAAAGAGTTGTATGAAAAAGCTGGAATTAGAGTTGAGGATATTAGAGGCTTAAGTGATATTTACAAGCTTCCTATAATTTCAAAGGAGTATATTAAATCTTATTATCCTGATGGTCTTATTCCTAAGAATAAAAATAAGGATAAATTTGTTACAGTTTCAACCTCAGGTACAACTGGGAAATCATTATCGATTTTTGTTGATATGTTTGATATCATAATGGGATTATTTGGGTATCTTAGAACGGTTAAAGAGTATGATTTGAATTGGAGGAAACATAAAATTAGTATTATTGGTGATTTTGCTCCTAATACTGCTGAGACTGGTTATGTTAAAAAAGGTTTATTCCCAAAAGCTTGGTTTCAATCATATTTGAAGAATCTGCAATGGCTTGATACGAATGATAAACCTGAAAAGATTATTGAAGAATTAAATTCTTTTAGACCAGATTTTATTGGCGGATATACAGGCATGCTTGGACATTTAGCTGTTTTAAAGGAAGATGGTTTTGGTAAAAATATTAAACCCAGCGTGATTGCCTCAACTGGGTCTCTTCTTGATCCAACTTTAAAGAAATATATTTCAAATATTTTTAATGCACCGGTTTTTGAAGTTTATGGAACAACTGAGACTGGTCCTATTGCCTTTCAATGTAAAGAATTCGGTAAATATCATGTTATGTCGGATTTATTACACGTTGAATTTATTGAGAATAATCGTATTGTTTCTTCAAAGGAACCTGGTCATATTCTTGTAACGAAATTATATGGCGGGGGTACTCCGATTATTCGTTATAATGCTATAAATGATATCGTTTCTCCGCTATATGAAAAACATAATTGCGGTTTAGCGGGTGATCTTATTGAGAAGATACATGGTAGAGATAGCATTTATTTATATAGGCGGGATGGTAAGAAAGTATTGGCAATGTCTATAACAGGTATTTTTAGTAAGCTTTTGTATGAGTTAAAAACAAGTAAATTTAGAGATATTAAAGTAATTCAACATGATATTAAGAAATTTGAGATTCAAGCCGTTATTGATGAAAAACTTAGAAATGAGGGTCCTTCTGTTGATAAAATTTTCTCTGTTTTAAAAAATGGATTTCAGGATTATTTTGGTAATGATATAATAATTGAAGCAAAGGAGGTCAAAAATGTTAGTAGAAAAGAGCCTCGTATTATTACAAAGGTTGATCCTGGTAAATTTAAGGAAACGGGATATATTTAATAGTTTTTTAAAAGATTTTAAATTGGATGATATTAATTACTTTGATTAAATGGGGTTATAGTTATTGGAAGATAATTCAAATACTAATTTCTCAAGGAAAGAAAGGGTTTTTGCTTTCATTGAAACAACGAGGCCTTATACACTTTTATGGTGTGGTCTTGTTAGTTTAGCTGGAGCTTGTATTGCAAATGGTTCATTTCCAAATTTTGATATTGCATTATTTACAACATTTATTCCAATAATGGGATGGATTGCTGGTCTTTCATTATCTGATTTCTTTGATAGGAGACTTGATCAGATTCAGAAGAATCATAGACCTATTCCTTCAGGTAGGATTAAATCATATGAGATTCTGATAATTGGGGCTTTTTTTGCATTAGTTGGCTTGTTTCTTTCTTACTCACTTGGTATTAATAATTTAATTATCTCTGTTTTTGCAGGTGTATTAGTTTTATCTTATGCAAAATTTTCAAAATCTAGAGGTATGATTGGAAATATTAATCGAGGATTAATAACGGGAGTTGCATTCTTTTTTGGAGTTTTTTCAATTTATGATTCAATTATTGCTATTCCTCTTTATATCGGGTTAGTTTCACTGATTTTCATAATTCATGATATTAATAGTAATTTAATAGGTGCTATTAGAGATGTAAAAGGTGACAAAATAGGTGGATATATGACCTTCCCAGTTAAATATGGCATAAAAAAATCGATTTATTTTGCCTTGTTTTTAACAATTATTTGGATTTCTCTTGCGTTTTTTATCCCTTATATTTACGGTTTTTTAAATGATATTTATTATTTATTATTGGCTATTGTTGTTCTAATTGTTTTGATTATTTATTTATGTTGTTTTAGATCATTAGATGCTGTTTCAAGGAAGAAAGCATTGAGGGCTCATGAGTTTTTTGTTATTGAACGAATTACCTTAGCATCAGCTTTTATTTTTGGTATTTCTAAAATATTTGATGCTTTGATTATTTTTCTTATTGCGGTTTCAATAACTATAATTTTACAATATTTTTTTAGAGGTAGATATGAGTTTGGGAAGGAAATATGAAGTGTCTTGTAACTGGATCATCAGGTTTTATTGGTAGTGCTTTGATACAAAGATTATCCTCTGAAGGATATGAGGTAAGAGGTTTATATCATAATAAGAAACCTGAATCTAAATTTGATAATGTTGTTTATTTTAAGGGG